>JBDTOW010000549.1:0-4098 GCA_039933075.1 Verrucomicrobiota bacterium
AGAGTTCGTCACAGCTCTCTCGACCGGCTTGCATTTCCCGGGCGTTCCACTTGTCATTCGCACCGATCTGTTGCCTCCTGTTCAAATCCTCTGCCGGATTTAGGATGAATGGTTCCTTGAGTGTTTTCAGGATTTCATGCACGAATGACCATGCTGACCACTAAGGCAACGACGCCACGGCAGTCCACTCAGCCGCGGAAACGTTTGTCTTACGATCAGCGCATCCTGTATCTTGCGCTTCTGGCGGGTCTGCCCGGGATCGTAGCCTCGTTGATTCTTCTTTGGACCGGCGGTTACAGCGCCAAGGTGCAGTGCACCCTCAGCTTGATCGTTGCGGGTATCTGGCTGGGTTTCGCCTTCGCGCTGCGGACCCGGGTGGTGCACTCCCTTCAAACTCTGTCGAATCTCCTGTCGGGCTTGCGTGAAGGAGACTTCTCCATTCGAGCACGGGGGGCACGGCGCGATGACGCTCTGGGCGAAGTCATGGTGGAAGTCAACATGCTGGTGGACACGCTCAAGGAACAGCGCCTGGGTGCCTTGGAAGCCACGCAACTTTTACGCAAGGTGATGGCCGAGATCGACGTCGCGGTTTTCACGTTCGACGGAGAACAACGCCTCCGGCTGGTCAATCGCGCGGGCGAGAAACTCCTGGCGCAACCTTCCGAGCGTCTCCTCGGACGGAGCGCCGCGGAACTGAATCTGGCCGAGTGCTTGCAAGGGGATGCCTCGCGGACGTTGCCGATCGCGTTTCCTGGCGCGATTGGCCGCTGGGGAATGCGGCGGAGCGCTTTCCGCGAACAGGGCCTGTCGCACCAGTTGCTGGTTATCTCGGATTTGAGTCGGGAGCTTCGCGAGGAGGAGCGCCAGGCCTGGCAACGGCTGGTTCGGGTGTTAGGCCACGAACTGAACAATTCGCTGGCGCCAATCAAGTCAATCGCCGGCAGCCTCAACAGTTTGTTGAACCGCGAACCACTTCCGCTCGACTGGAAAGAAGACATGCGGCAGGGGCTTACGGTGATTGGAAACCGCGCGGAGGCCCTCAATCGGTTTACCGGCGCTTACGCGCGCCTGGCAAAACTGCCGCCGCCCCGCCTGCAATCTGTCGATCTCGGAAATCTAATCCGGCGCGTTGTCGGCTTGGAAACCAAACTCGCCATCCCCGTGATTCAAAGTCCTGAGCTGATCGTTCGGTTGGACGGCGATCAGATCGAGCAGATCTTGATCAATCTGGTCCGTAACGCCGTGGACGCAGCGTCCGAAACCGGCGGGGGCGTGCGGGTCCGTTGGTTTACTGAAGCAGAACAGGTCGAGATTGAGATCGCCGATGACGGCCCCGGGCTTGCCAACACGGCCAATCTTTTCGTCCCGTTTTTTACTACCAAACCGGGTGGCAGTGGCGTGGGACTGGTCCTGAGCCGGCAAATCGCTGAAGCCCATGGCGGCTCTCTCACCCTGGAAAACCGGACGAACGGACGCGGCTGTGTTGCGCGGCTTCGTCTGCCGGTCCATTGAAGTCTGGGTCTACTTCTGCCCCAGGACCCAGTCGGAGAGCGCTTTAACTTCCGCGGCCGAGAGGCGCGGGAACGGCGGCATTGGAATCGTGCCCCATTGGCCTCCGCCTCCCTGGATGATTTGATGCGATACTTTTTCGAGGGCGTCCACATGACCACGGTACTTGGCGGCAATGTCCTTAAACGCCGGACCGACAATCTTCCTGTCCACACTGTGACACCCGGCGCAGCCGAACTTCGCCGCAAGTTTGCCGCCCTCGGCGGTGGCGGCGGGATCGGTCGGATCCGTGGACGAAGGCGCGGCGATGTCAGCTCTGGGGGTCAATCCCGCCGTGAGTTTTTCCCGTTCTGATTTTTCTGTTCCGTAGGTTTTGACCAAATAGCCCACTAAAGGCTCGACTTGTTCTTCGGGAATTGTGGCGCCGTATTTTTGCTGCATTTTCTGCACCGAATTCTTCCAAAACGCGCGGGCCAGGGGCGGCTGGATGGCCACGTAATCGGCCGAGTGACAGATCAGGCAATGGGCGTTGGCAATTTCAAAACCGTTCCCCGGCTTGAATGTCTCGGTTTCACGCGGCAACTCAATTTTTACCGGCGCCGCGAATGCGAGCCAGGCGACCGTTGTCGAGGTCGCCATGAGGCAGACAAAGGCCTGGATCTTTCTGGAGAAATGGTTAAACGGCAGTTTCATTTCTCTAAACGGCGACAACACGGACTGTTTCCACGACATTGCGCATATAGCCCGCGGGATTCCAGAGCGGTTCGAGGGGTTGGGATTGGCCGACGCGATTCATAGCCTTCGCTTTCAGTTCGAAGGAACCAGACTGCGTTGGCGAGAATGCGACCCGCCATGGTCGAAAGGAATATTTTCCCAAATCCTCGCCCAACTCCGCTTCTCTCCAGAATCGACCGCCATCGTCCGTAAACAAGACCTCGCGAATACCGTAGCCTCCATCGAAGGCAATGCCTCTGACGAGCGTGGTCTGTCCTGAGTGAACGCGGTCACCATCCTTCAAACTGGTAATAAACGACCGAACGTTCAGGCGGTTTATCGGGACTGTCTTTTTTGGAGTTAGCCCCGGCTCGACGCAAGCGCAAGGATTGTCCGGAATCCGATACGCGGGGTTCGTCCAATAACCGTTGAAAGCCTCATCGATGACGCTGATCTCGTTGACATGCTTGACCCAGTAAGTGCCGTAGTAACCCGGCACAACGAGTCGCAGGGGATATCCATTCAGCACGGGCAGGTCTTCTCCGTTCATCGAATAGGCGAGCATCACTTCTCCGTCGAGCGCATGATCGATTTCAAGGGCTTTGACATAATCCGGCGTTTTTTCAACGAGCGGCCGATCGAGCCCGTTAAAAGTCACCTGACGCGCGCTGGTGGCAACGCTGGCGCGCTCCAGAATTTCTTTGAGGCGAACTCCCTTCCAACGCGCGTTGCCCATCGCGCCATTGCCCATCTGACCGCCGGCCACCCGCGGCTGAAAGAAGCCGCGGCTGTTGCCCGAACACTGGTTCACGGCCACGACCTCGACCGGCTCGAACTTGGATTTCAAATCGGCAATCGAGAGCACGAGCCGTGAATTGACTTTGCCTTTAACTTCCAAACGGAAGGTGTCGGCGTCAACCTCGAGCGGCGGCGATTCTGAGAGATGGTAACGCACAAAGAAAGCGTCGCTCGGCGTAATCAGACTCTCATTAAAAACCTCAAACGGCGTTTCCAGTTGCGGGGGGCGCGTCGTGATACGGATGAGCTGTCGTTTTTGTGGATACTTGACGAGCGGTCGCTCGCCATTTTCAAACGGCAACGTCACGGTCGGCTCCGCGAGCACCCGCAAGGCATGTCCTCCAGCCCAACCGGCCAGGCTGGCAAAACCGGCGGTCCAAATGAATTGCCGGCGGTTCGTCAACGACTGATTCAAGGTGCGGGAATTCGGCATTATCTGAAGATATTATAACATTTTGAAAAAGAGAACCCCGATCTCAAGAGCCTGTTTGAAAACCGCATCATCCGGTTACTTTCCGCCGGGGCCGTAACCGTTGGCCGCTGTGCCGTCCTCTTTCAAATGGCCAGTGGCCCAGAGCACACCACGCGTCACGAGGTCAAGGTAGCGCGGGTCTTCTACCGTTGCGTTGTTGTGGCCGATCGTCGTGCTGAATACGCGAGTTTTCTTCGCACTGTATTCGTTCACCCAGGCGACGACGAAATCATTGGTCTTCCCGCTGCCAGCCTTGGGCCTGGTGCTTTGTTTGCCATTTGCGAACGCGCGGGCTGTCGCAAAAATATGGACGTTGTTGTAGAGTTCTTCGTTAACCGTAGTCCAATCACTCAATCCCTTCGCAATCGGACTTTCCTTGTCCGTGAAACGAATCGAGATCGGTTCCTGCGAACCGTGTCCGCTGGATTGGAGACCGAGATATTCAAACCAGAAGCCGTGCGGGGTGCCGAGTGTGACGGGCTCGTTCGGGTTGCCAATGCGATAGCAGTGCATGGCGCAGTGAAGGTTTACGCCGGGGATGCCATCGCGATGCGGCTTGAGCACGGCCTCGACCGTCGCCGCATCTGAAATATCGGCGGCGCACT
>JBDTOW010000550.1:0-4098 GCA_039933075.1 Verrucomicrobiota bacterium
GGGGAATCACGGGCGCAAAAATATTCTCGCAGCACAAAGGCATTTTCAAATCGGTGAATGCAACTGCATGCAGCAATTTGTAGTGGTCGATTTCGCCGAATCCCGGGCCGCAATCCTGATCGCGAGGAAAATTCCGATGATCCTTGATACAAAAGCTTCGGACTTCGGCTGCGCATTGTTTGATGTCAGGAATCGGATTGACATTGAGGTAATCCATGACGTTGCCGGCGTCGTAATTTACTTTGACGCCCTCATCGGCCACCTCGCGGATGATTTCAGCGCAGGCAGCGCCGGTGCCCGTATTGCCGCCGTGTTGCTTGACAACGATCAACACGCCATTGTCCCGGGCAATCGGCCCCAGTGTCTTGAAGCGTTCGACCCAGAGCTTCCGGTCGCTCCCCTCGGTGTGGCCAAAGGTGAGGACTTGCGGGATTTGCGCGGCCGCCGCCTGGCGGACTCGGCTGGTAAGAACCTCGATCGCATTTTTGGCCTCAGGATAAATACCGGAAAACATCAGCACCGGTTCGAGGCCGAGACCGCGACAACGCTCACCCAGTTCCTTCGCTCTTTCCGGCGGCGCATCGGGCGCGATAATCGGAGTCGATTTTCCATCCGCCTCCTTGTGCGTCGTTCCCCAGGCAACGAATCGGCAGCCGGCGTCCCGGATACCAGTGAGAGCGCGTTGCAGCGGAAACTCCGAATACGGAAGCGTCATGCAGGCAATTTGAAAACGCGTTTTCGTTTTCGGTTTCCCTCCCGGAACATTGTCGGCGCCCGGCAAAGATCGGCAGGCGAGGATTGGCAAACTCGCTGCGCCAAATTTCAAGAAATCACGCCGATTGAGGGCGGATAATCCCGGTGTCACACCAGTTCCAGATTGCTTGCTCAAACGAACCTCGTAACCCCCGGCATCGCCACCTCGGAGACGGGCGGCTTTGCGTTCCAGTCGTATTTTTCCGGCGCGAGGTTTTCCTCGGAGCTCATCGCTTGCTCCCAGGTGATCAGTTGGCCGGTGTAGGTTGCCATTCGTCCCATGATCGCCAGCAGCGTGCTCTTCGCCATGTACTCGCCGTTATTAATTGGCTCTCCCTTGCGAATACCGGCGAACAGTTCGTCGTGTTCGGTCTGGTAAATTTCGTTCTTTTTCCCGACATACGTCCACGTGTCATCGGTCGAAATCGTCAGGCTCCGTTCCGAGATCTCAGCGGTGCCTTCGGCGCCCATGACGTGACAGGACATGTCGTTGCGGCAACCGGTCTGCTGTCGGCAATTGCTGTACAGCTTCGTCCCGTTCGCATACTCATACGTGACCGCATGATGATCGTAGATGTTGCCGTATTCGGGCGCGGTTCGGACCTGCCGACCGCCCATGCCCACGGCGCTGGTCGGATATTCGTTTTTCATTATCCAGGCGCACACATCGAGGAAATGGACATGTTGCTCGACATTGAAATCGCCGCAAAGCCAGGTGAAGTAGTACCAGTTCCGCATGTGCCATTCCATGTCCGTCCATTCCGGCTTGCGCGGTTTCACCCAGATCGGCCCGCGATAATCGTTGGCCTGCACCGCGCGAATCTCGCCCAGTGCGCCGTCGTGAAGGCGCTTGATCGTTTCCTGAAAGCCATACGAATACCGCAAGCAAAGTCCGGAGACGATCGAGAGATTCTTTTTCTTCGCCGCTTCGCACGTCGCCAGAACCGACCGCACGCCGGGTGCGTCTACGGCTACCGGCTTCTCCGCGAAAACATGCTTCCCAGCCTCAACCGCGGCCTTCAAATGAATTGGACGAAAGTGCGGTGGCGTTGCCAGCAGGACGACATCAACGCCGCTGGCGATCACTTGTTTGTAGGCATCGAAACCAGCGAAACAACGCTCATCGGTGACGTCGATTTTGTGAGCGATTTCCTTTTCTCCCTTGAGTGTCGCCAGGCTGCCCTTCAAACGGTCCATGAACGCATCACCCATCGCGACGAGTTTGACATTTGGATCGGCGGCCAGCGCCTGTCCAGCCGCGCCCGTGCCTCGTCCGCCGCAGCCTATCAATCCCACCCGCAGAACGTCGCTCCCGGCTGGATGAACATTGGGGACGATCAGTTCGTTGGCAGCGATTGCGCCGGTGACGAAGGCGGCACCAGAGGATTTGATGAATTGACGGCGCGAGAGCGATTGAGGACCGGTTGAAACGGAATTATTTTTCATAACACGTTTTCTCCCACCGAGAGTAAAGTTTGATATGGGTTTAGAGTAATTGAATTAAACGTCAGTGCGGACTCAGGAGCAAGTCCGAAGAATCATGCGTCTGAAGAGTCACCATCGTGAGACCAGTAGGATTCCACCGAACAAGATTTGGACCTCTTCGTTCTTGAGTTTTATCGAAGCGCGGAGCAATCACACTTCGGTCCAGCACTTTTCATTTGAGCTTAGCTTTCATAACTTGTGGCATGTTTGAGGCAATCGCCGAAAGGGACCAGTTTTCCTACTTCCGAAAAGCGTACTGGCACGTCACTGGACAATGGCTGCGGCGAATTCGCAAGTCAGAGCGGCCCGACTACATTTGTAAAAGGCCAGATGGTTCTTCCGTCGGGGTAGAGTTCACGATAATCACACGCGACCCTGAAACATCGCTTTGGGAAGACATCCTTGATAAAATCGAATAAATGGATGGACTCGACGGGATGATTGCGGTTGGCGACGCAATCCACAGGAAAGGCAACAAGCGAGCCGAATTCGATTGGCAACTTCAGGATTCCTCAATCTTGGTCTTATCCACGCCCGATTGCCCTATTTCCGACATCGAGCTTCATCTTGAACTAGATTTGGGGAGGGAGTTTGAGCAGAGTGTTTTCACTGAGATTTGGATTGCTGATGGCGGAAACACACGCTTTGCAAATGGCTGATCGTTGGGTATCTTGCCGTCATGAGCACGGTTCAAGAAATCGAAGCTGCCATTCCTCGGCTCTCGCGGGCGGAATTAGAACAGTTCCAGTCTTGGTTCGAGGATTATTTGGAGAATCAGCTTGAATTGACTGACGACGTGAAGGCGAAGCTCGACCTATCACGCCGCGAAATCGCCGCCGGCAATTACACCACACGCCAGCCCGACTGAGCGTGGCGGCCGCGCTTCAGATCTGGTCGCCGACGTTCTCACGCGCGTTTGATGTCTTGCCGGCTTCGGTTCGCGCAGCCGTGCAACGAAAAGTGGATGAAATGGGCACGCGGTTGGAAACGTTTCCGCACCATCGTTTGCAAGGCCGGCCGGAATTCAAACTGCGCGTAGGCGATTACCGACTCCTCTACGAATTCGACGCGAAGCTCGGCCGCATTTACCTCCATTTCGTCGGCAACCGCCGCGAAATCTACAAGCGAAGCTGACCTTCAGATACCGCTCTATTTCGCTAATGGACGCAGTTCGAGCTTGCGGAAGAGAATCTCGAACCCTTCGGACTCCAAAAGAATTTTTCCAGCCGAGGGAAAGACATCGAAACATTCGTTCACCGTCACGCCATTTACGATCACGGTGATGCGCTTCCCGGCGCAGATGCATTCAACGCGTGTCCATTCGCTGAGCGGACTTTCAACATCGTTCTTCCCACTAGTGTCGATGAGTTCATGGAAGTTCGGGTCGTGCTTCGACCACCAGAATTGTTTGCCGGAATAAACCGTCGGTGTGCCACCCTTCTGCCAGCGTGTCCGCCCATCGGGTCCGAGGACCGTTTCGCTGGTCAGCGTAGCCGGTATCGTCGAGCCATTCTCATCTTTGCCGCGAATGACAATAAAGTCGCCGACACATCCCTGGGCGATCTGACACTCGATGGACGCCATCCACGGGCTGTGGTTGCCATCGGGACCGACTGCGTGCAAGAGAATGCCTGAGTTCCGGACGGTCTGACTGCCATAAGTTCGCGTGCCCCATTTGTATTCGGCGATCAAATGATAATCGCGATACTCCTTCGTGGTCGCCAGGTAGCCAGCGACTTCGCCGGAAATGCGCAAGAAACCATTTTGAACAGAAAATACTTTGCGTGGATCTTCGTATAGCGTGTCCTTCAGCCATGGATAAAACCCCGTGAGATTTTTCCCGTTGAAAAGTTTGATAAC
>JBDTOW010000551.1:0-4097 GCA_039933075.1 Verrucomicrobiota bacterium
AGTTATCGGCGCAAGGTTCAAGCTCCCTTTTCATCACCGCCGAAGATATGGGCAAATGGCTGCTCAATTTCGAAACCGCGCGGGTCGGTGGAAAAGCCGTCATCGAAATGATGCATCAGCCGGGGAAATTGAACGGGGGCGCGAAGGTGGATTACGGTTTCGGCGTTGGGCTGGTTGAGAATCGTGGAATCGGGATGATCGTTCACACCGGCGGTTGGGCGGCCTACCGGAGTGTCGTGCTGCGCATTCCGGAAAAGCGGTTCGCGGTCGCCATCCTCTCCAACGCAGGCGACATGGACACCCATGGACTGGCCCTCAAAATAGCTGACCTTTATCTGCGTCTTGCTCCCGGCAAACCTTCAGACCGATCGCCTTCGAAATCGTCCGCCGCCGTGAAAGCCGATCCTGCCACCTGGGATCCTTTCCTGGGGACGTACCGATTGGGTCCCGGCTGGTTGCTCTCCATTAGCCGCGAAGGCGATCAGCTCATGGCGCAGGCCACCCGAGAAGACAAGTTCAAGATGACGCCAATGTCCGACCGCAGTTTCTTCGTGGAAGGGTACGGGGCGGAGGTTGATTTTGTCCGTGAAAATTCCGGGCCAGTCACGCATCTGCTCTATCGCGGCATCAACGCGCCGAGGTTGAATTTGCCTGAATCCACGCCTGCCCGCCTCGCCGCTTATGTCGGCGACTATTGGAGCGAGGAACTTCGAGTGGCAGGCCGTCTCGAAATCCACGACGAAAAACTGGCGAGCCAACAGCGTTCGGGAACGTGGATCCACTTCCTGCCGACCGGAGCGGATCGCTTCGATGCTGAGAGCGGGGGAATGGCTCTTGAGTTCACGCGGAACCCTGCCGCTGAAGTGACGGAAGTGAAGGTATCCGGCGTCCGCGTCCGCCACATCCGGTACACGAGAGTGACGCTGCCCAAGGCCAAACCAACCGAGCCAACTCCCAGCGGCTCCACGCGAGGTTAACCCGCAGATTTCGTGACCGTTCTTGCCGGGAGCAACGAAAAAAGGTAGGGATGGCGCGCTGCGCCGTCCCCGCCGCGTTCAGCGGCGGAACACTCCGTGCCCAAGGCCGCGTCCACCGCTCGGTGAAGCGGAAATTCCGCGTCTGTACGTCGCGGGGACGCCGCAGCGCAGCGTCCCTACCTTCACCTCCGTGCCGAAAATCCGGCGTCCGCCCATACCTTTCATCGCTCCTCCGCCAATCACGCAACGCAAGTTGGCGCAAGGCGGCGGCATTGTCATGCCAGCGGATGTGGCAAGGGTTTCGGCGGAACAATGTCATTCGCTAAGACTTCAGGAACGTTCCTTTCTGCAGTTCCAGGAACGCCTGCTGGAGCTGTTCCTGCGTGTTCATCACGATCGGGCCGTACCAGGCGACAGGTTCCTGGAGTGGCTTTCCAGAAACCAGCAGGAACCGGATGCCGTCCTCGCCCGCCTGCACTTCTACCTCATCACCGGCGTCGAAGAGCACCAGCGAGCGATTGTCCGCCTCCGTTGGCGGCACCACATCAGCCCAGCCGAGTCCTTCGGTCGGCACCGCCAAAGGGCTCGACGCATTGCAGAATTTGCCGCTGCCCGCAAAAACATAGGCAAAGGCTTGGCGGCTCGTCTCTACCGGGAGCTTCTTCCGTTTGCCGGGCGGCACCGTCACATCGAGATAGATCGGATCGGATGCGATCCCATCCACCGGACCCTTTTTCCCCCAGAACTTCCCGCAAATAATCCGTGCCGAGGTCCCGTCGTCGTCCGTGACGTCAGGGATCTCCACCGCCTTTACCTCCTGATAGCGCGGCGCAGTCATTTTTAGCGCTGACGGGAGGTTTGCCCACAACTGAAACCCGTGCATTTGGCCCAACGAGTCGCCTTTGGGCATCTCCTGGTGAATTATGCCCCTTCCCGCCGTCATCCACTGGATGTCACCGGCGGCGATGGCGCCGTGGTTTCCCATGCTGTCGCCGTGCTCGACCGTTCCCGCGAGCACGTAGGTAATCGTTTCGATGCCGCGGTGCGGATGCCACGGAAAACCTGCAAGGTAATCGCTCGGAATATCGTTGCGGAAGTCATCCAGGAGTAGAAACGGGTCGAAATCAGACGTGTTGCCGAAGCCGAACGCCCGGCGCAGATGGACGCCTGCGCCTTCAAGGGTTGGCTTGGCCTTGACCAGTCGTTTTATGGGCCGAAGTGACATGTTGGTCTTTCGTATACACTCGGGGTCGGATTACATCTTGCCCATTTTTTTGGCCATTGCCGCTTCGTGCTTTTCGTATTGTTTATTATCAACCTCGAATTTGTTGCGCATATAATTCGAATTCTCGTATTTCCAATTTTGGCCCGCGTCGGTGTAGGTCAGTTTCGTCGTTTGTCCTTGCATGAATTCCCTGTGGGTCGGATCGGCCAGGGGCGGGTTGATGACCTTGGGCGCGCCGTCATAGCCGCCCTCAATCAGATGGCCGGCGCAGTAGCCGTACTTGCCGATCGTCGTGACATGTTCGCCGCCTTCGATCTGGCGGGTGATCGGCACGTAGCGATACTCGCGCGACTTGGCCGCCGGCGGGAAGAAGTGCAGCGCCAGTTCTTTCAACGCCTCGCGTTGCTGTTCATCGGCCTTTTCGTCAATGTAAATGTAATCGAAATTCCATTTGCCGAACGACTCGAACATGCTCTGGTGCTCCGGGCTTTGGACGAATGAGGCCACGGCCAGTCCTTCCACCGGAATCTTACCGTAATGGCCTTTGGTGATAAAGATGATTTGCGCGCCGTCGCAGGTCATGCGCGAAGGGAGGGACTTAAACCAGCACGGACAGGCTGGCCGGCAGGAACAGGCTTCCTCGAGCTCCCCGGTAACCTTCCACGAGGTTTTGCTGGCGGCTGCCGCTGCTCTGCCAGGAATGCTGAAGGCGCTGATACCGCACACAATTGCAAGCGAAACAAGACATTTGCTCGAAATGATTTTTTTCATAAGCTTTTTTCCCTCATTGAAACGTTGCCATTTCATCAGGCGAATGTAATCCCGCCGAGGGAGTGGTCAATATTGAAAAGTTGCCTTTGAGCTGGGGTGCGGACTAACTCTGCATCGGTCCATCAGAGATTTCAACTGGATAACTTGACGAATCCGTGGCAGGGATCGATCAAGAGTAACAACAGCAAATGGAGGACAAGATTATGGCAACGAACGATGAGAACAAAACCAAACATGAAGGTGGTGCGAATCCACGCGTTTGGCGGACCGGACGTGCTCCGGGTTGAGGATGTGCCGGTCCCTGAACCGGCAACGAACGAAATACTGGTTTGCATTCATGCGGCGGGCGTGAATCCGGTGGATTGGAAAATTCGCGAAGGACTCTTAGCCCAACCGTAAAGATTACCATCGCGCGCATAGACCAGTTTCTGTTGGGTGGAGAAGCCGGTCCCATCGTTCGCAAAGAAATGAATTACCTCCGGGTTGGCGCCATTGGTATCGAGCCGATAGAGCGTCCCCACGCCTGAAACAGCAGCTTCCGTTGCGCCGTAAAGCCGCCCATCCAGCCCTCGCGTGAGCGAGCCAGGCAAGAGGCCGACGACATTCGAGCTGCCAAACGAGTGGATCTGTTCATAATTGAATGGAGCTTGCCCCAACGCCGGGGAAAGTAATTGCATCGCAATAACTGCGAGACAGAGGAATGACAGAGTTTTCCTTAACATCGATTACTTCTCCGGACAGCCCGCTTCCACCGAGCGTTGACGCCCGACACTCGGAGCATCCCTTGAATCCGCGCCGTTATGCACGGTTTTGGGCTTTGCGTCGAGAGAGAAGCTCTCAGAGCACTCGTCGCAAGAATCTATGAGCGTGTCGAGCTTACGCCGTGTTTGCATTTCCTCTGCTCACCGGCTTGGCTGGGGTAATCAAAGAAGAATTCGACAAGGCCTAAGTAAGTAGATGGATGGAGCGCGAATGTGTCTGCAAGACCAGCCAGAGCCGAGGGAGAAAACGGGAGGCGGTTTATAGAAAGGTTGAGCATTAGAGTGCGGACGGGCAGTTGTAGCGGCAATTGTAGCGGCAGTTGTAGCGGCAGTTGTAGCGGCAGTTGTAGCGGCAGTTGTAGC
>JBDTOW010000552.1:0-4091 GCA_039933075.1 Verrucomicrobiota bacterium
TAGTATGTGCGGCAAGTCTTGAGCAGTAACTTTGAGATTCCACTCCAACCCACTCGTCATCGCTGCTTGCGACATGTTCGCAGAGCCAATGTAGGCAGTGGAAAATCCGCTGTTGCGTTTGAAGTAATATGCCTTGGCGTGAAGGCGTGTGCGCTCTGTGTCGTAAGAAACACGAATTGAAACGTTCGGCAGCCGCGCCAGCCACTCGACGGCTTCCGGATCCGAGGCCCCCATGTAGGAGGTTGTAATAATGCGGGCCTTGCCGCCTCGCGTGGTGATTTCCTCAAAAGCATTCATCAGCAGACGCAGACCAGACCACTTGATAAACGAGACGAGCAAATCCACAGAATCCGAGGATCGCATTTCACGGGCTAACTCATGGACGAGTTGAGGATCGGATGGTGAGCCGGTAAACAGACTGCTTTCGGTCAGGCTTGTAACTGGCCGTGGCATCGCCCCTTCCGCATAGTACGGAGGCGTGATTTCTAATAACACGGATTTGTCTTTGGGGACAAGGCGACGGGCGCTCAAAGATGAGGTGGACGGATGTCCCGCAATGTGCTCGACAAGTTCATTGCAGATTCTAAACCGGTTGAGCGGGTCATTCTCAAGCCGCAGAGCTTTTTCTACAACCCGCGCGAGGAATGCGGCGTACCGTGTTGGTTCTTCTTCTGGGTCGAGCTTGCCGAAGACTGAACGCAGTTCAGGGTTTTGCTGCAAGATTGAGCTCAGTTCTTCATCAAATAGCGATTCGTAGATGCCTTGAGGGAGGTTTTGCACGCGGCATTCTCTTCAGAAAATGACTGTTTATCCAGCACGAAGGCGTGGAGGATGGCTGTTCCGCCGGAAATTCCGAGAACTCGAAACACGCGCCGTTCCCGAAAGCCGACAAGGAGGATGCGTTCGCGATATTGCGGCACGACGCTTAGCGCATCGATGACCTTAGCAGGCTCAATCAGCGGTATATAGGATTGGGTCTTCTCGAAGCGCAGTAGCGTTGGATTTCCCCAGACTCACTCGTCCACCCATTTGCACAGTTCCGCAGTGCTGAGGCCAAGCGCTTTCGCGAGCCTGGCGACGTTATTAATGCCGGGATTGCGCAGGCCACGCTCGGTGTTAGGTGGGATCAAGGCCAGCCTGCTCCGCCAGTTTCTCTTGGGTGGGTTGTTTGGTTTCGCGCTGGCGGCGAACCTTCAGTCCCGGCGCGGCGAGGATTCCATAGCGTTTAGGCATGCCTGATAGTCCATGCGAAACCGAGGAAAGGTCTATAGACGATCAGCCAGGTGTCGGGAGCGAAAGAGTCTACATCAGCCAACTAATTTTGATTCACAGAAACTGTTGGTACAGATGCCGGCGCGGATCATCGACAAAATGTTTGGAGCCGTGGTTGGCCCCGTCGCGCATGCGTGCTTTGGAGAAACCCTGGCAGGGCGGTCCGCCGATGATGACGTCCATGCGATCAGTCTTGATCAGGCTGGCAAGCTCCTCCGGTGGGAACTCCTCCAGTTTCTTTTGCAGCACGAACGGGATCTGCGGTAGGTTCTCCTGGAACGTGGCGACCGCCTCAGTATTGGAATCAATCGCGGCGACGCCACTCAAGCCCGCGCGCTGCATGCCCAGGCTGAAGCCGCCGCAGCCACAGAACAAGTCGATGAAGTCGAGGCGGCTCATGCATCCACCCCGTGGCAGAGATCACCGACGCTGACGTTCAACGCCCGAGCGACTTTGAGGACCGTCTTAATGCCGGGATTGCGAACGCCGCGTTCAATCCCGCTGATGAACGTGCGGTCGAGGTCCGCCTTCTCGGCGAGTTTGTCCTGGGAAAATCCTCGTTCTGCCCGAATCCGGGCTACATTGCGACCGAAGACAAGGAGGGTTCGGTCATCGTTTTTCACGGAGCGCATCATGCGCCCAATTATGCACGCGCATCTGTGGCCTATCGGCTACAATGTTCTAAACTGGAACATGCCTGCCTAGCGTGCTGCCGGCGTCCCGCCGGCAGAAATCGCGCGTGTTGATCCTTTCTCCCACCGATTCGCTGCGAGATCAAATTAATCGCAACACAGACATCTGCCAGCCAGACGCTGGCAGCACGCTAAGCGAGTTCTTCCGACACGCTACGGGCAGCGCGTGTGCTGCGGCTGGTCCCTTTGGACACTGCCGCGATCCGGGGCGAAGGTTCGTGGAAAGCAGTAGCCCTCATTGTTGGCGGTCACGGTTTTTCGGCTACGACCTTGCCGTTTTTCCAAATGTAAATGGGTGTGCCGTGGGCGCGGGCAGTTTTGCGCGCAACCTGAGCGGAGCGGCGGAGCGCGCGGCCAACGGCGGTCGCAAACGTGGAGGAACGTTTCGTTTTCGTTTTCATAGGCCTTGTTCAATCAGACGCGGAGTTTCGCCCGAATTGTCATAAACCGCCCAGGCGTCGGCAAGCGGGCGGTAGAATCGTTGAAAGTTTACCCAACCGCGGATGAACCGGCGCAGCACGTCAGCGCGCGGAACGTGATGCCCGCCCTGCCGCACCCGGGCGGCGATACGGCGTAGCGCGAGGCTTGGCGATGGCAGGCGCAGGAAAATAATTTCGATGCGGTAGCCGGCGGCTTTCCAGTGTTTCAGGCGCTGTAGATAAACCAGCCCGCTCAGGGTCGTCTCAAAAGCGAAGTCTGCCCGCGCCCGCCCGAGTCGATCCAGTTCCGCAAGGAAAAGCCGGCCTCCCGCCAACACAGCGAGTTCCGGGCGGAGGGGCGAGAGGCCGCCGGCGATCAAATCGGCGTTGACGAAATGTAGGATCCCAGGGCGTTCTGCAAGCTTGTTGCGCAGGAAGCAACGAGGTGTTCTGAGGCAATGAAAAGATTGACCGTGCAAGAGGCCAGCCAAGATCTGGCCGGCTGGTTGCGTCGTGCCGCAGATGGGGAGCAAATCGCTATTCATGAAGGAGCTTGTGAGGTGCTGTTGCAACCGCTGCCTGCGACGACGGAGACGCCAGCATCTGAGCGGTTGACCGCGCGCCAGGCGCTTCGCCGGCTGCAATCCCAACCGCGACTCACCGCTATCCAGGCTGAAGACTACCTTCGCGAAGTGCGGATCGAGCGGCTGACAGACGACGGGCGCAACGGTCGATGATTCATCTGGACACGAATTACCTTATTGGTCTGGCAGTGGCCGGTTCGCCGCAGGCGCAACACGTTGACCAATGGCTTGCGGCCGGAGAATTCTTCTACGCACCAAATTTAGGATTTGTCCAAACGTCAGAAACAGCGTCTCGCAACTGGCTTTGGACAAGCTCGGTTTTCTCACCCCGAATTTCCGCATGAGCGCGATTTGGACCGCCGAGCTGATCCGCCCCAATTGGAACATGCACAACCTCTTGGCCCAAGTCGCGGCAAGCCCCAGCCATAAGGCACGCAACCGCTTTAATTTCTTGGGGCTTTTTGTGGCGCAGTACTGTCTGTTCGCACGATGAGTATTTTGACCAATCCGCAGATTGGTCCACTTTTCCGAAGACAGCCCGCGAAATACGATTCTCCTTAAAGTTGAACTGAGCGCGATGCACTCGGCAGAACAGCAAGTCGGGATTCGGAATGAATTCCGGCTCTATTCCGTCGGCCATATCAGCAGCTCATCCCGAAACCAATCGTAGTACTTGAATGCACCAAAGCCTGTCAGGTCCCACTGCCCACTGAAATACTGCTTGCGCCCGTCGGCAGTCGTCAATGTGCCGGTCGCGGACCATCCGCTCGGCCTTGCCTGCACCTCGAGCGAACGCTGTGGGCTCGTCCAGTCCAGCAGCACAGACCCTTCAAACGTGGGTGCAATAAATGGCAACACAAAATCAGAGTGCGCCTGCTTGACCCTCCGAAGCAGCATGACAGTTCGAGTCAGAACCTCGAGCCCGACGGGTTTTGCATCCTCTCCATCCCAACCTACCTCGAGATCCAAAAGCTCTCGCACTTTGCTACCCAGGTCAGGCGATATGCTCTTCGATGCCGCGAGCAACCGCTCAACAACGCCGTCCGAAAGGCTGGCGCCAATGTGGGTCGCGAGGTTCCCGCCGCCAGCCCCAGATTGGATTCTCAGCATCGCCTCAGTTTGGA
>JBDTOW010000553.1:0-4085 GCA_039933075.1 Verrucomicrobiota bacterium
TGGCGCAGCGAGTCATGAAGGAAGGCGGCACGAAAATGACCGACCGTTTGATTTACGCCTTCCGACTGACGCTCGCCCGCAATCCGACGAAAAAGGAGATCGAAGTGCTCCAGCGAATTTACGAGCAACAGCTCGCAAATTTTCAGCACGATAACGAAGCCGCCAAAGGACTGGTCAGTGTGGGCGAATCGCCCCGCCCCGAAAAATTAGACGATGGCGAACTCGCCGCCTGGACCGCGGTGGGCAACGTTCTTTTGAATTTGGATGAGACGATTACGAAAGGCTGAGCCTGTGAGCCTCTTGATTAGTCCTTCTTTCGTCATTCGAGTTTCGTCATTCGTCATTTATTGCCCGCGCCGCTTATGAGACTACAACGTTTGCTCCCCATTACCTGCGAGAACACCCGACTCATTACTCGCCGCCGGTTTCTGCAACAGAGCACCACCGGCCTGGGCGCGCTCGCCCTGGGAGCCTTGTTAAGGGAGGACTCGTTCGGAGCGGCGAATGCGCCGGCGTTGCAGTCAGGTGGCACGATCAAGACTCTCCATTACGCGCCCAAAGCCAAGCGGGTGATCTACCTCTTCATGTCCGGTGCGCCCTCGCACATCGAGTTATTCGATCACAAACCGAACCTGAAGGGATTGACCGGCACGGAGCTGCCCAAGTCTGTGCGCGGCGATCAACGCATCACCGGCATGACCAGCGGGCAGAAGCAACTGTTAGTGGTGGGATCGCCGTTCGAATTCAAACGCCATGGCAAATGCGGCGCGGAGATTTCCGAACTCCTCCCGCACATCTCGGGAATCGCCGACGATATCGCCATCATTCGATCGATGAACACCGATCCGATCAATCATGATCCGGCGGTGACGTTCCTCGCGACGGGTAATCAACAGCCAGGCCGGCCGACCATGGGCTCGTGGATTTCCTATGGATTGGGCAGCGAAAACAAGAATCTGCCGGCGTATGTGGTGCTGCTCTCCGGTGGCGGCGGACAACCGCTGCAATCTCGCTATTGGGGAAACGGATTCCTCCCGAGCAATTATCAGGGCGTTCAATTCCGCAGCCAGGGCGACCCGGTCCTCTACGTTTCGAATCCGAAGGGCATTAGCCCTCAGACACGCCGCCAGTTGCTCGACGGGATCCAGGAACTGAATCGGATCAGACTTGGACAATTGGGCGACCCCGAAATCGCCGCGCGAATCGAAGCGTACGAGATGGCCTTTCGCATGCAAACCAGTGTGCCCGAATTGATGGACATTGCCAAAGAGCCGAAGGAAGTGCTGGAAATGTACGGCGCCGAGCCGGGCAAAGCTTCTTTTGCGAACAACTGTCTATTGGCGCGACGACTGGCCGAGCGGGATGTCCGTTTCATCCAGCTCGTTCATCGCGACTGGGATCATCACGGCGATTTGCCGAATCAGATTAAGACCCAGGCCAAGCTGACTGACCAGGCTTCCGCCGCTCTCGTCAAAGATCTGAAACAGCGTGGTCTGCTGGAGGACACGCTCGTGGTCTGGGGGGGCGAATTCGGGCGGACCACCTATAGCCAGGGCGAAATTACGAAGACGAGCTTCGGCCGCGATCATCATCCACGCTGCTTCAGCCTTTGGATGGCTGGCGGCGGAATCAAGGGCGGCATCACGCTGGGCAAGACCGACGAGTTCGCATACAATGTTGTCGAAGATCCGGTCGGCGTTCACGACTTGCACGCCACACTTCTGCATTGCCTGGGCATCGAACACACGAAGTTCACCCACCGCTTCGAAGGCCGCGACTACCGGTTGACCGATGTGAGCGGCAAGGTGGTGGATAAGTTGCTGGCTTAGGGCGGCGAACTGACCGTTCGCCATTAACATCACCGAAACCAAGAAAGCGAGACTTACATGATGACATTAGATCAGGCTCTGGACGCAGTGAACGAATTGCCCTCGGAACAGCGGGAGATGTTGGCGGAAATTCTTCACAAACGGAAGATCGAGGAACGCCGGAATGAAATCGCCGCCAGCGCGCGCGAGGCCATCGAGGCCTTTCAGGCCGGCGAGCTAAGGCCCCAGCCCGCGGAGCAAGTAATTGGTGACCTGCGCGCGACGCTCCAGGCACCCCCCGACGAATGAGGCAACTTGTCCAGACTCCGAAGTTCCTCCGCACCTTTCGCAAGTTCGCGGGTCGAAGTCCTCGGCTGCAAAAACAGATCGAGGACGCCTTGCGGCAGATTCAAGACGACGTGTTTACACCAACCTTGGGCACGCACAAGCTCAGCGGTCAACTGCTTGGCCTGCGCGCGTGTTCGTGTGGCTACGATTGCCGAATTGTTTTCACCATCCAAACAGACCCGAAAACCGGCAACGAAGTCATTGTGTTGATCAGCGTTGGGACGCATGATGAAGTCTATTAAGACGAGACTCCGTCCGTTGCTTCTGGCGGCGCTGCTCCTCCTGGCCGCCGATTTGGCCCACGCTCAGCCCGCCACCAACCGTGTCCTGGAACTCGATGGCAAGGACAGTTATGTACAGTTGCCCGACAATATTTTTCACGAGTTCACCGAAGGCACCGTCGAAGCGTGGATGAACTGGGCCAACACCGATGGCTATCAGCGGTTTTTCAACTTCGGCGAATTCACCGACGACATGGGGGCGGGATTGCCGTTGGGTGCCTTGAGCCAAGGGAACGGGCTGTGGGCCTTCGTTAACGCCCCCGGGCCAGGGGCTTCGAACCTTGCTCGTTCCGATCCTCATTCAGCCGCGCCAGTGGCATCACGTCGCGGTGGTCACCGGGCCAGGCGGGATGAAGCTGTTTCTGAACGGGTTTCTCGTCGGGACCAATGCGGTTACAGAAAGTTTCAACGCCATTTCGGGGACGCGAAATTTTATCGGTGGCTGGAACCTTGCAGCCGGGGGGCCCGGCGTGGGTTCCTTTGCCGGCCAAATCGATGAGTTCCGCGTTTGGAAGGTCGCGCGCACCGAGGAACAGGTTCGCGACAACATGTTCCGCAAACTGACGGGTACCGAAGCCGGCCTGGCAGGATTGTGGAATTTCGACGTCGTGGAGAATGGCTTGGTGAAAGACCTGTCGCCCGGCCGGCACGATGGGAAAATGATCGGCAACGCCAAGGCGGTCGCCGCGGAACTTCCGGCTTCGATTCAGACGACCGCAAACGAGCGCGTGCTCGATCTGGATGGGAAGGAGAGCTACGTGGAATTGCCGGCGCAACTCTTCACCAATCAGGTCGTCACGGTAGAAGGCTGGATCAAGTGGCGCGAGTTCGGCATTTATTCACGGTTCTTCGAGTTTGGTGATGCCTCGCTCCAGATTGCTCTCAACAACTATTCCACTTCAGCGTCCCTCCAATTTCAGCGTTACCGTGCGCCCGAGTTCGACGACCACACGGAGGTTGTCGTTGCGGACCTTCTGCGCCCAAACGAGTGGTTTCACCTCGCGGCTGTGGCCGGAACCAATTTCTCCAAACTTTATCTCAACAGCTCACTGATCTCTACCAATGAGGTTGTCGACGGTTGGAAACCCAGTCCCTTGCCGCCACTCAAGAATTTTCTCGGCAGGAGCGTCATGAAAGGTTTGCCCAATGCCGCCGCGGATACGGAACTCAATGGGCAGATAGCTGAGGTTCGGCTCTGGGCTGGGGAGCGTACCCCGGATCAGATCAAAGCCAGCATGATGACCGACCTCATCGGCCAAGATCCGGGTCTGTTGGCGCTATGGAATTTCACAGACGGCACAGCCCGTGACGCTTCGACCAACGGGCGTCATGGAAAGCTTGTGGGCAATGCGCGCGTCGTGACCGCGCCCCGACGGAAGGAAACGGCGCTGCGAGTTCCAGCCTTTATTTCCGGCAAATTACTCGATGAAGCCGGCCAGGCGGTCACCAATGTCTCAGTGCAATTGATCCCGGAGCTTCCACCGGGGGCAGCTTTGCCGGGCCAAGGCCAGCCGGCAGCAAGTCTATCGCAACTCAGCGGCGCGGATGGCGGCTTCTCGTTTGCGCTCTTCTCCGAGGCAACGCGGTACGAACTCTTGGTCACAGAAGGGGAAAATGGGGCGCGCCGGAGCGGTCTGGCGCTGAAACC
>JBDTOW010000554.1:0-4075 GCA_039933075.1 Verrucomicrobiota bacterium
CGCCGGCGTCCGCGGCCGCGAGCGCGGCCGACAAACCGCCGGGCCCTGCGCCGACTATCACGAGTTCCGTTCCAATTGGCTCCATTATTTTTTCCTTAATTCAAAGACTTTCGTCTGGAATGATCCCGGACATGAACGTATTCGGCGCTCGCGCCTATCGCCCGAGCTTCACATCACCCTCAGGGAAACTCTCCAAGGCCTGAATCAGATCACCGATGAATCGCGCCGCCGTCCCGCCGTCGATCACGCGGTGGTCGTAAGAGATGCAAATGGGAAGCATCAGCCGCGGTTCGATCTGCTTGTCCTTGACGACGGGTCGCAGATTGCCGCGACCGAGACCAAGAATTGCCACTTCCGGCTTGTTCACGATGGGGGTGAAATGCGCGCCCCCAATGCCGCCTTGGTTGGAAATCGTGAACGTCCCGCCCTTTAATTCTTCCAAGGTTACTTTGCGGTCGCGCGCCTTTCCGGCTAATGCATTCACTTCGTGCGAAAGCTCCAGCAGGCTTTTCTTATCAACATCCCGAATGACCGGCACGATCAGTCCGGCGTCGGTGTCGACAGCCAGGCCGATGTGGTAATACTCTTTAACAACGATTTCGCCCCCCAACTCATCGAGGCTTGAGTTGAAAATCGGATGCTTCTTCAAAGCCGCGGCCACCGCTTTTAGCGCAAACGGTGTCAGCGTCAGCTTTGCTCCTTTGGCGTCGTACTCGGCTGCGAATCTCTTTCGCAACTCCGTCAAACCGGTAATGTCCGCTTCGTCAAACTGAGTAACGTGCGGGATGGTGTTCCAACTGTCGGTGATCCGCCGGCTGATCGTTTGCCGCAGGGGAGTGAGCGGTTTTTTGGTGACTGGACCCCATTTCGAAAAATCGATCCGCTCCGCCGCCGCCGAAACCGCTACGGTCTTCTGGGAGACCGGTTTCGCTGGCGCCGCCAATTTTTCCAAACGTTGAATGTATCCCCGAATGTCCGCCATTACGATGCGACCGCCCCGTTCGCTACCGCGAATCCGGTGCAAGTCGATACCCAATTCGCGGGCGAGTCTGCGGATCGTCGGCGCCGCCGGGGGCTCGATGCCCGCTTTTGCGGCGCTCGGGGCGGACTCGTCGACTTGTGGCGCTCCCACCGGTTCGGGTGAGGGCTCTTCCTGGCCCGGGGATTGGGCGTTTTCAGGAGCAGGAGCAGCTGTGGATTTAGGTTCTGGTTCTGCGGCCGATGGCTCGGCCCCCGTTTCCGCCAGGGTAAGAATGATGTGGCCGACTGAAATCTTGTCGCCTTCCTTGACGCGAACCTTGGCTATTTTGCCAGAGACGGTTGCAGGAATAGGCGCGACGGCTTTTTCATTTTCGAGTTCGATGAGTGTCTGGCCCTTTTTGACCTCGTCGCCATCTTTTACCAAAACGCTTACCACCGTGCCCGAGTCTGCGCCTTCACCCAGCTTGGGAAGTCTAACGTCCATAAAAAAATATCAAAATCCAATCGTCAAATTGCCATCAATTTCCAAGCCACAACCAATCCCGCACAAAAGGTTTAGACAAATGCCAAAGGCTATGCCGTTTGTTGCGGGTAGGACGCGAACGTCCAGGGCGCTACCGTCGGAGCAGCGTGCGATCCTGCCACAACAACTCTGACAATTTGTCGAGGTGCGTTCTAATTCACCTCGACGCGCGGAGTCTATGAGAGTTCCGTCAGAAGCCAAGGGGAAATCGAAACATTGAAGGTTCAACCCGGTGGTTCATGAGTGCAATGGCAGGTAGACTGTTGCGGCCGGTCATGAGAAAAGTTTTCATGGCTTTCTTTGTCCTTTGTCGCCACTGGCTGGAGAGATCCTGGAATTCAAGAGTGCGATGACTTGCGAGTAAAGCCGCTGTATCTCATCGCTCAGGCCGGCAAACTCTCGGGCCAGGTCCGGCTGCGGCTCATTTTTAGCGGCGACTTTGGCAAGGTGCGAGGCGTAGCTGAGGGCTTCCACTTGTGTCAGGAGGAGCTTGAGCTCGAAATCAGCCCCCGAGGCGAGCAGCAGTTCACGAGTTCGCGTTTTGGAAATGGCGTCGCGAGTGGCTCGTTCTCCGGGTGGCAACTCCGAAAGCTGGAGGTTTATCTTGTGATCGCGTTTGGCAACTTCTTCCAATTTTTTGGCTCCGGCCGCGGCGGACGACGAGATATCCTTGATAAGCCGGTTCACTTCTGGCCGCTCGCTTTTTATGATAAGCAGTTTGCTGACGTTTTTTTCAGCCTCAAATATTTCATAAAGCAAGCTGCAACAATTGTTGCGAAGCTGTTGTTTCGCGGTTGTGCTTGGAATTGCATCGGACTTCACGTGTTGACATCCGATAACAAACGCGGAAGCAATCAGGAACACCACAGTTCTCGCGACCGGCGATGGCACTGAATTCATTGATTTACTTTAGAGGAGTTGACGAAACTCAGAGATTGGAGATCCATTTCGTGATAGCGTCATCTTCCAATCGGTTCGGTTCTGAGTGAAACGACTTGAGAGCGTTGACGGCCTCGTAGGTGTTGCGCAGCGCCGGTGTTGGGAATTTCTGGCCAGTGTTGTGGATAAGTATTGGATTGGGCCCAGCCAGCATTGCGACGCCTTCGAACGCGCCGATTTTCCGGACGCCTGGAACGAAGAGATCCGGAGCAAGCAGCGCGTCGTCGGTGGAGAGATCCAACTTGTCGCAGTCAGCAACGACCGCATTTGCGGCCGGCGCGGCAAGCAGCGACCAAAGGCCCGAGCGCCCCGTTCCACAGAGAACAACCCGCCGGTTCTTGCTGTGGGTCTGGGCGAACGCACACGCGGTGATCAGATCTTGAACACGTTCCTGTAAGTCGGTGCGATTATATGTGGTGAAATAGTTGGCGAACGGCTTTCGACTGGTAGCGACATCGGGGTTGGCGAGCTCGCCAGTCAAAAATGTGTCAACCACGACCACGGAATGGCCCCGGTCCAGTATTTTTTTTGCCAGCCCTTTCGGTGCGCCTGATTTCTCAAGAAAGCCGGATTTGCCATCCGGATGAGCGAGAACGACGATGGACTTGAACGTATTTCGGTTCGGATTAAGGAGAACTGCAGGTATCCGATCCCTTTTTCCCGCGCGACCTAGCAAGATCTCGGACGCCACGTAATTTGCCTGATTCTTCTCCGGTCCGGCTTGCACTAACAGACCGTTCTCGGGGAACTCCATCTGCAACGTATGGCGCCATGCAGGTAACATGATTCGTTTATACAGTCCGAGGGAAACATCGTCCGCGGGTTGGAGTGCCTCCAGGTACGCCTGATACAGTTCAACCAGGTATGCGGTCAGTTGTTCTTCCTTCAAGGCGTCGTTTGGTAAATTGCCATCCGGCCATACACGAAGGTCCTGGTCCGTTTCCTTTTCATAAGGAGCTTCTTTGAGTGAGGACGGGTCTGAATGGTTTGATAGCCATTTGCCGAACCATCCGTAAACGGCTTCCCGGCTCGTCTGGTTGTAATTGTGTCCGAAATCAAAGCGGACATAGCGGAACTTGTCGCTGGAATTAAATAGTTGATAAATGTGCCCGATGGCAGGGCCTTCGACGCTGAGGGTTTCTTTAGTCCAATCTCCGGTGGCGGCGACGAGGATTTGAGGGCGTGGAGCCGGAGCCGCCGCGATCTCCATATTGGAATAATCGACGCGCAAGCCAGGCGCATTTTCACACAAACAGCCGCCTTGCATAGAGTGCGAAACCATGACTATCGGCGCCTGGACGCTCAGCCGGGAGTCGATGGCACCCAGCATAAACGTTTGCGTGCCTCCCCCCGATTCGCCGGTGCAGGCTAAACGGCCTTTGTCGACGTCCGGAAGAGACTCCAGAAAATCGAGAGCGCGAATGCTGTTCCAGGTTTGCAGACCCATCAGGCTGATATTCCAAAGCTGGTTCGATGGATTGTTTGCGAACTTGTGGTCGATCTGGATAGTGTCGTTATAGCCCACCATGTCGTATGAGAATGCAATCATGCCTTGGCGCGCAAAACTGATGCAGCGCGCAGCGATGCTGCCATCCTGGGAAGCATTGTCGACCACGATTAACTCGTAATCGC
>JBDTOW010000555.1:0-4069 GCA_039933075.1 Verrucomicrobiota bacterium
GAATTAACCCCCGCAGGTCCGTAGCCGATGACCTTCACGCTGTAATTGCCGGAGGGTAAATTGGGGGTGATAGGACCTGGCGGTAATGTAATGCAAGAATACGGATTTCCATCCGTGGCGGTGGACGGATTGGTTGCTGGCGGACAGCCACCTGCGTTGTATCGGTAGCTGACATAGTAGGTTCCGATGAGACTTCCTTGGGCAAGAACCTGAATTGATCCGGCGATTAAGACGCAAAGGGTTGCGAAAAGTGTTGTGGTTTGAGTTTTAGTTTTCATTTCTGGTACTTCGGATCCCGTTGTTTTCACACTCGTCGCGTCGCTGCAAAGCAAACTTCGTTGAGTTGAAAGTTTAATCGCGCGCGAGGAGACGAATCTTGCAGAAAAGATTATTATTTCGCAGAAAAGCATTTGACTCCTCTTTTTCTGAGATTCTTGCAAGAATATGTCTGTTCAGTGCGATTAACGTTTTATGCCCCCGCGAGCAGATGACCCGGTCACCGTGGACGACGAGTTGATCCCGACTCGCGCGAGTCTGCTCGCCCGCCTTAAGGACTGGGACAACCACCACAGTTGGAAGGATTTCTTCGACACGTATTGGCGACTCATCTACCACCACGCCTCCCACGCGGGGTTGAACGACCAGCAAGCTCAAGAGGTAGTGCAGGAAACCATCATCGCCGTTGCCAGGCAGATGAAGGACTTCAATTACGATCCGGACATCGCTTCCTTCAAGACCTGGCTCTATCGGATCGTGCAGCGCCGGATCGCCGATCAATTCCGCAAGGAGGCTCGGCACGCCGCCAACATCCAAGCTTTGTCTGATGATGAGCCTGGCACTAATGCGCTGGAGCAAATCCCTGATCCCGCGAGCCTCGAACCCGACGCGGCTTGGAACGCGGAGTGGGAAAGCAATCTCGCGTCCGCGGCGGCCGAACGGGTGAAACGCCAGGTTAAACAAAGGCATTTTCAGATTTTTGAATACCACGTCCTCCAGGGACACAGCGCTCCCAAGACCGCGAACGATCTCAAAACGAATGCGGCGACCGTGTATTGGATCAAACACCGCGTCGGGCGGCGCTTGCGGCGAGAGGTCGATCGGTTGCGCGACCAACTGCTGTGATCGCGCTGCCGCAATACCTCATGAGAACGAGCGATAAACGTAGGACAGGCGTCTCGCCTGTCTCTGCGTGCACGGAGTGTCGCGCAGCTCTGGTTGTTCGAAAGCGGGCCGCGGCTTTACCGCGGTTGACAGGCGAGACGCCTGTCCTACGTTCGTGAGATTTCGCCGCGTTCTTCGCACCGAATCCGCACGCCAATCACAGGGCGATGCTCTGGTGCCGCCTGATCCCGCGCCACCCTCAGTGCGCCGGCGGATGTTGCGTTTCATCGCGAGAAGACTTACTCAACTGGGCATCAACACCCGAAACTCCACCTCACGAGAGAAGCTGTGAGCGCCGCAGAGACACCGGGGAATCCGTTGCCCGGCCATTCGCCGCCGCAGCAGACTCCGCTGCGTCCACCGCCACGCGTTCCAGACCACGAGATTCTCCACATTATCGGTCGCGGCAGTTACGGCGAGGTTTGGCTGGCGCGGAATATCATGGGTGAATCACGGGCAGTGAAGTTCGTTTCACGCAGTGCCTTCGAGGGTGACCAGCGTCCGTTCGAGCGCGAGTTCAAAGGTATTCAAGCCTACGAGCCGATCTCGCACTCGCACGAGAGCCTGCTGCCCATCCTGCACGTTGGCCGGGATGGTGATTGCTTCTACTGCGTGATGGAGCTTGCGGATAAAGCCTCGGAGTCTCGGCCTCAGCCGCTTTAGCCGCTTCTGAGTCAGGAAGCATCTGCGGTGAGCGATCTGGCGGAAACAACTGGTGCCCCAGACCGCCTGAAGGCGGAACTCCCAACGGCCCGTGACCTCACTGGTGCAGCCACAACTGTCCGAAACTACACCCCAAAGCCGCTCAAGAGCGAAATCTTCCGCTGCGGACGGCTGCCGGTGGATGAATGTAATGCCATCGGTGTGGCTCTCGCGACCGCACTGGAGCAATTGCACAAAAACGAGCTCGTTCATCGCGACATCAAGCCATCGAATATCGTTTTCATCCGCGGACGGCCCGAGCTCGCCGATATCGGACTGGTGACCAGCTCCGACGCGACCAGATCGCGAGTCGGAACCGAAGGCTACATCCCGCCGGAAGGCCAAGGCAAGCCGCCGGCGGATCTCTACGCTTTGGGCAAGGTGCTCTATGAGATGAGCACGGGGCGCGACCGACAGGACTTTCCCGCCCTGCCGCCGATGGAGACGTTTTCGCCGGAAGAACGGGAGCGCTTCCATGAGCTTAATGCGATTCTGCTCAAAGCTTGCGAGAACGACGTCGCGAAACGCTACGACACGGCGAAGGCCATGCGAGAAGATCTCGCTTTGCTGGAAGCAGGAAAATCAGTCAAGCGATTGCACCGGTTGGAACGCCACCTCCAGATCCTCAAAAGACTTGGTTGGGCGGCCGTGGTGACGCTGGCATTGAGCGCCGCCGCGTACCAGTGGCAACGGCGGCAGACGGAGCGGTTTCAGCAACTGAACCAGGAAAGCAACCAGCGTCTCGTGCGCTCGCATGTCGCCGCCGGGGTGCGTCTGACGGACGAAGGCGATCTGCTCGGCTCGCTGGTATGGTTCGCAGCAGCGCTCCAGCAAGATCACGGTGGCGCGGAGAACGAGCGTGTGCATCGCTATCGCCTCGCTTCGGTTTTGCGGCAATGCCCGAAGCTGGTGGCGATGGGTCATCATCGCGCAGCGATCGAACACGCTGAGTTCAGCCCGGACGGTCGGCGCATACTGACCGCCAGCGGTGACAGCACCGCGCAAATTTGGAACGCCGAAGATGGCGATCTTCAGCTCCGACGGAAAGGAAGTGGCGACCGCGACCGAAGAAGGCGAGATCGCTGTGTGGCAGGCGACGGACGGGCAATGCGTCTGGCGTCAACGGGCACACGTCAAACGAATCTATTCCCTGGCTTTCGATCCGAACGGCACCAAACTCATCTCGGCCAGCAAGGATGGCACCGCCAAAATCCTCGACGCCGCGACGGGACGACTGTGCGGCGAGGCGCTGGCGCATGGCGGTGAAGTGAACATGGCGGTGTTCTCTCCTAACGGGAATCCTGTTCTCACGGTGAGCGATGACAAGACGGCGCGTTTGTGGGACGCAGCGAGAGGCGAACCTATTGGCGCGGCGCGGCCGCACGAGCACCATGTGACCTGTTGCGCGTTTAGCCGGGGTGGCAAGTGGTTCGCTACCGGTTCGCGCGATGGCTCAGTGCGCGTATGGAATGCGGAGGACTTTGCGCTTCTCCAAACGCTTCGACACTGGCACGGCGTACGCACCGTGCAATTCTCCGAGGACGGCGGCCGGTTGCTCGTCGCGTGCGGCTTGTTGGGCACGGCAGGCGAGGCGCGGATATGGAATTGGCGTGCCGCCCAGGAAGTATTCAAGCCCATCTCGACTCCATCCCGCCTCATCGCTGCGAAGTTCGCGCCGGGCGACAGCCAGTTCATCACTCAGGGCGCGGACGGTTGGGTGCGCGTCTTCGATGCAGCGGATGGCCACGCGGCGATGTCGTTGCTGGCGCACCAAAACATGATGCGGCAGGCGGCTTTTCATCGCGATGGGAAGCGGCTGGTCACCGCGAGCGCGGATGGTAATTGGCGCCTGTGGGAAATGCCGGAAACGCCATACGACTCTAGTATTACCCAGCTTTCGTCAAGCCCGTTTACGCCGTACAATTCCAAGCGAGGAGAGCTCCTGTTGCTCAAGTCTGAAGCGTCGCTCAAGATTTGGAATGTGGACACGGCCACTTCGCAGGAATTTGCGCTCGATCCCGAAGATGGCGTGTCGGTTGCCGATACAAGCCCCGATGGCCGATGGGTGCTTTCATCGGGGACCAACGGGCTGATTCGGGTTTTTAATCGCCAGACCAAGGCCAATCCCGTGAATTATCAGACTGGCTGGCGGCGGGGAGGATTCGGGTTCACGTCCGATAGCCGAAAGGTAGTGTCCTTCGAAATT
>JBDTOW010000556.1:0-4068 GCA_039933075.1 Verrucomicrobiota bacterium
CGCGTCGCCCGGAGTCATCGCGCGAAACAAGGCGGGAAATACCTCGACTTGACTCGAGGCGCCGCATCCCGGACAACTCGTCAGGGCCCCTGTATTGAAGGCATCCCGGAGCAGCGGGGCGTTGCATTTGGGGCAGGAGACTAAAGGGGCATTCATCCCTTCGTCGCTATTTCTTCACAACGCGCGTATTGCAGATATGGTCGTGCAGGGCCCGCTTCTCGCGGTCAAAGGCCGCAATGATATAACCAATGTTACAAATCAAGCCGCTTAGGATTTCCGCAAAAAAACGGCCGGTCGCGCGAGCATACGAAATCTTTCCGCCCTCCGGCGTTACCACATGGATGCGCACCGCCATCTTGCCTGGGGTCGCTCCATATTTCCCGATGAAGAAAATGTTATACGCTCCGGCAAGGGCGTAATAGCAAAGTTGAACACCAAGTTGCATGGCAACCGATGTCCAGGGAACAGTCGATCTTCCGCCCGGCCTGAAACCGGAAAAGAAGAAAGCGAACATCAAAACCACCAATGGCACCGCAAGGATTAAGCCATCGATGAATTTGGCGACAAACCGAATCCAGAAGCCGGCGTACTCCATCCCGCCGGGCAACTGCGCGCCTTCCTGCAACTTCTGAACGAAAATCGGCTTACAACTCGCGCAGACCCATCGGTCCCCGTACCGAATCACCTGGTCCGGCTGAAAGGACTTGCCGCATTCGACACAGATGATCCCGCCTGTCATCGGCGGCGGCACGCCGGGATCAGAACTCACGCTCGCTGATCGCACCTGTCCATAAGGCAGCCAGCTTGCCATGCCGTCGCGCCAGACCAGCGTGTCCGCCTTGATAGCGCCAGACTGGAGCAGTACATCCAGTTGTTCATCGGTGATCGGGCCAACTTGCCGACCTGCGTCAGCGTAATACCAATTCATGATCGCTCCTGTTAGCTAATTTGGGACAATTATCGAAATGCTCTTTCAAAGAGCCGGGTTTTGGACCGAGCGAAGAGTGTTTGAAGGTTAGGGAAAAAGCAAAAGGATTTTTGGTTCAAGTCTACATACCGCTTGCGAGCCGGCCCGACGGGGCAGGTTACTCGAATCGAACACGCGGCAGTGCGGGTGAAGTGTCACATTCAGCCTCCAAAATCCAAGCCCTTCTTTTCCGGGCCAAAGGCGATAACCACTGCCCCAATCGTGAACACGGTTAGCGCGGTCACAGCCATCGCGTGGGAGTAATCCATGTGTTTTGCAAACACGGCCTCAATATAAGCCACACTCCCGGCCAGCAGAACACCGCACTGATAGGCAAATCCGGGGAGGAAACCGCGCACGGCATTTGGTGAAAGTTCAGTGATATGGGCCGGGATAACGCCCCAGGCGCCCTGGACAAAAAACTGCATCGAGAACGCGCCTATAACCAACCAAATCGTTCCTGGCGCGTAGGCCCACAACGGAATCATCAGAAGGGCCAGCAGCAATGCCGTGATCATCGCGCGCCGGCGTCCGAATCGATCGGAAAAAAGTCCCATTACAATACCTCCCCCCAGAGCCCCGATATTATAAATGATCGCTATTACAGCCACCTCGCGCGGCGCGAAACCTCTCTGCACTTTGAGAAATGTCGGGTACATGTCCTGGGTGCCGTGCGAGATAAAATTCATCATCATCATGAGGAGCGTCAGGTAGAGAAAGAGCTTCCAATGGGAAATAATGGCGCCGCCCAGACCGCGCCAGCTCTCGTGACGGTTCTTTTGCCACACGGCCGACTCTTTGACCTTGAATCTCACGAACAACGCCAGCAGCGCGGGAAGTCCCCCGATAAAAAACATCGGCCGCCATCCCCAGACCGGAAAAACAAAAAAATAACAGCAAGCCGCCAGCAAGTACCCGACGGCGTAGCCTTCCTGGAGCAGACCCGAAAGCGCGCCGCGCCAGCGCGGTGGGACCTTTTCCATCGCGAGAGATGCACCGACGCCCCATTCGCCGCCCATCCCGATCCCGAACAGCGCGCGCAAGATGAGAAATGTTGTATAATCCGGCGCCAGTCCCGATAGAACCTCTACGATCGAAAAGAAAACCAGATCGATCATCAACGGAATCCGGCGCCCGTACCGGTCCGCCAGCAGTCCGAAGATAAACGCGCCAACGGGTCGAAACGCGAGTGTAACCGTAATTGTCAATGCAATCGACGGAATATCCTTGTGAAATTCGGCGGCAATCGTCGGCATGACGAAAACGACCAGGAAAAAATCGAATGCGTCGAGAGTCCAACCGAGGAAACTCGCGGTCAGCGCGTAAAGAGAATCTTTATAATTTTCGGCCGCAATTCCGCTCGGGACGAGGCGATTCGTGGGCTTCATGCCGTTTGGATCTTCAGAAAACCTCCGGATACTAGCAAGCTTTGAAGGAATGTAAACGCCCCCCTGGAGAACCGCTCCCCATCGAAAAGAGCGCAGAACCAGAAAATGATTTCCCTTCGCAACAGACTCTGTAGCTTCTGCCCAAACAAGCTATGCCAAAGAAACCCCAATACCGATTTTGTTTCGGCCCCTGGAATATCAGCGAAGGAGCCGATCCCTACGGCCCTGCCACGCGGCCCGCGCAGACTTTCAACTGGAAACTTCAGAAGCTTAAGGAGGCTGGCTTCGACGCGATGATGTTTCACGATGATGATGCCGTGCCGGAGATCGACAGCAAGACGGGAGCCCAGATCCGCAAGGAAGCAAAGGAACTCAAAAAGAAACTCGACGACCTGGGCATCGCCGCCGAAATGGTTGCACCCCGGCTCTGGTTTAGTCCAAACACAATCGACGGCGCCTACACGAGCAATGAACCCCGGCACCGGCAGTACGCCATTGATCGTTCGCTGCGCTCGATCGACATCGCAAAGCTTCTTGGCACCGATCTTCTGGTGCTCTGGCTGGCGCGGGAAGGCACGTACATTCGGGAATCCAAGAACGGCCGACGCAGTGTCGAATTGCTCGTCCAGGCGTTCGACCAAATGCTGGCGCACGACAAAAACATTCGCGTCGCCATCGAGCCAAAACCGAACGAACCGATGGACCACGCCTACATTCCGACGATTGGTCACGCCCTGGCCGTGGCAAGTTTGACGCTCGATCCTAAACGAGTCGGGTGCCTCATTGAATCCGCTCACGCCATTCTCGCGGGACTGGATCCGGCGGACGAAATTGATTTTGCGATGGCATTCGGCAAGCTCTGGTCGCTTCATCTTAATGACCAGAATGGTTTGAAGTACGATCAGGACCGGCCATTCGGCAACACAAACCTCCGCAGCGCGTTTGATCAAGTCCGCGCGCTCGAACGCAACGGCTATGGCAAGAGCGGCGAATATATCTGTTTCGATGTGCACCCGTTCCGCACCACTAAACCGGAGCACTGGTTGGATCATCTGACCAACAGCCGCCGCACTTTTCTGCGGTTGGTGGAGAAGGCGCGCACGTTCGATGAAACCAAAGTCAAACAGCTCGTTGCCGAGCGCAATTACCAGGCGCTCGATCAGATGGTCATTGAACATTTGATGGGAAAATGAGCCGAAGACAACGCCTGCGTGAAGGTTGGATTCAACTCATTGTCCGGCCGGAACCTGCTCGCGGTGAGGTTCGTTATCATAATTCCAGCGCCTTAGCATCCGATCCGATTTGTCATGATACAGAACGTCAACCTTGATTGATTCGATGTGCCCATCGCAAAAGGCCGTATTCAGCTTGCCGAAGTGACGCGCATACGCATCTTTCTCTGTCCGTTCATTCATCCTCATCGGTGAAGTGCCATTAATCCGTGCCTGGAGCGATCTTATAATCGAGCCATTTACCTCGGCGTAGGATCCCGTGATGGCAATCATATCACTTGGATTCTTCAAGTCCGATTCGTTGCGGCCCATCAAGCCAAGATCGGTTCTGGACTGGGACATCTTGTTGGGTCCATCGGGATTCCACGAATCTCCACCTCCCCCTTGACCGTTGTAGCCGTAGCTTCCGTACTTCCCTGTTCCACTCGAAATAATGAGATTATCTTCGTCGTACTCAGTCCATCGGCCGGATGACCCTTTG
>JBDTOW010000557.1:0-4067 GCA_039933075.1 Verrucomicrobiota bacterium
ACGCGTTTCACTTTGACCATGTCATTGACCGGAATCCCTTCGGTAATGCACACGACAAGGTCGAGTTCTGCATCCACACCTTCGAGAATGGCATCCGCCGCAAAGGGCGGCGGGACGAAGATCACCGATGCGGTCGCGCCGGTGGCCTTCACCGCCTCGGCCACGGTGTCGAAAATGGGAACCTGCTCTTCAAAAGTCTGACCGCCTTTGCCGGGCGTGACCCCCGCAACGATTCGCGTTCCGTACGCCAGACTGAGTTGCGTATGGCGCGCGCCAAAACTGCCGGTGATGCCTTGGACTAAAACTTTGGTGGAGGGAGTGATGAGGATAGCCATAATGCGTCTGCGTCCAGACTCTCCCAAAGAGCGACGCTGAGATCAAGACCCTTGTCCGGGCAGAATCAGCGCACTTGTTCCTCCCACCGTTTGGGGCGGCTTCCCGTGGGAGACTATTTCCACGTTGCCTCTAACTTTCAATGGTCACAATGGTCAGCTTCTTTTCACCTTGCGCCTGCGCTGATCGACGATTTGGCCGGTTCCACTGCCAACTCAGCAGAAACTGGCTAATTTCATCCTCCAGTGGAAAATCCAGCTACTGCGGATTAGTATAGACGAAGCCGGGCGAGGCTCAGCTTGCGCGGAGGGAATCGGCAGCAGCCGAAACAGCGCACCCAGAGTACTCGACTCGGAGTTAGCTTTGAATTGAGGACAGCTACGATGATGAAAGTTAAACGGTTTAACCATGCCCAACGATGCGTGGCCAACTTGATCGCTGCAGTTGTTTGGTCGCTGATGGCGGGCTCGCTGACGAGGGTTCACGCTGCCGCAGTTGACAACATTATTGGCCCAGCTCTTCGGCGAGAACAACTGAGCGGGTTGACCGAGTTTCCGGCGCTACTGACCAATAGCATTCAGTTTCAGCGCGAGTGGTGGTTTTATCAGCAGCGCGCCTATCCGTTAGGCTACATTCCGACCAATGCCAGGTTGCGAGCATTACACCAGATCGAACAGTTCCGCGCATCGGTGCCGGGAACGATCGCCGCGGCTTTGGGAACGCAAAGATGGGTCAATATTGGACCCGCCCCGATTCTCGATGGAGCGACGGATCCGTCCTTGCCCGTGAGCGGGAGAGTTGCTGATATCGCCGTGGATCCGGGGAACCGTGACCACTGGTTAATCGGGGCCGCCCAAGGCGGCATCTGGGAAACCCGCGATGCTGGAACCACCTGGGCTCCCCGAACCGACGACCAGGTCTCGCTCGCCATGGGGGCGATCGCCTTCGCTCCCAGTGATCCAAGGATTGTGTATGCCGGCACTGGCGAGGCCCTCTTTACGAGCACCGCATACGGGGGAGAAGGTGTCCTGAAGTCCGCCGATGGGGGCGCCACCTGGCAATATCTGTCTTCGACTGCCGCGTGGTTTTCCCTTGCCAGGTTCAGCGATCTGAGGGTGGACCCAGCCAACCCTGATGTTGTGGTCGCGGCCACGCTCAGTGCCAATCCGGAGGGATGCGGAATCATGAAATCCACTGATGGGGGCCTGACCTGGTCTCGAAAGTTGTTGGGAAACGCGACGGATTTGGAAATCGCTCCTAAGAACTTCGCCCGCCAATACGCAGCCATAACCGACCTTGGCGGCGATTTGTCCATCGCCCTTCAGCGTTCCACCGATGCTGGCGAAAAGTGGACGCCGATCAACGGCCCCTGGACCAGCCTTATTGGGGGCGCGGGGCGGGTCGAACTCGCCATCGCGCCTTCCAATCCCAAAGTCCTCTACGCCAGCATCCCCACTTTCCAAGGCCGCGCGTCTCTTGGCATTTGGCGCACCGATAATGCTTGGGAGGTTACGCCCAAGTGGATCCAAATTCCCAATCCGCCTGAGATCGGGAATCTTTTTTACAGTCATGAACTGATCGTGGATCCCACAAACCCCGCGGTCCTCTTTTTCGGAGGGACAAGACTTTGGAGATACGAGCATGACGGCTGGACAGATGTCACTGGAAACGCTCACCTGGACACGCATACTCTAGCCTGGGCGGGAAAGCGGCTGATCTCGGGCAACGATGGCGGAGTGTGGAGCAGTACCGATGACGGCAACACTTGGAGCAGTCATAATTCGAATCTCTCGATCACTCAGTTTTATCATGGCGCTCTACATCCCACCGACCCAACCTTTGCTCTGGGAGGCAGCCAGAATAGTGGCACTGAGAAATGGACTGGACACGATGCGTGGGCCGATATTTTGGACGGAGATGGAAGTCATAACGCGGTTTCATCCAGCGATCCCGATCACGACTGGGCGGTTTCTGCTTCACTTTTAAGGGTTTTTCGGACGACGGACGGCGGAAGGTCCATCTTCTCCGCGACCTCCGATATGGATAGACGCGGCGCGGCTTTCATCGCGCCTCTCGAAAAATGCCCTCACAACGATGACCTCTTTATTGCAGGCAGCGATAATTTATGGAAGACCACCGATTTTTTCAGCGCTGCGGATCCAACCTGGGTTTCCAACGGCCCTGAAATGGATTGGCCGATCACCGCTCTCGCTTTTGCCCCTTCCGATTTGAAGGGTGATACGTACGCATTCGGCACCTTGCTCGGCGACCTGCGCATGACGACCGATGGCGGCAATACGTGGATGGACATGAACCCCAAGGGCATCATTCCTTCTTTCACCGTGACGGATCTTGCCTTCGATCCCGGTAATGCCAATATTCTCTGGGTCACCCTCTCCGGCTTTTCCAATTCTCATGTCTTCAAAACCCGAAATGCATTGTTTGGCCCCCCAGTCTGGTCCGACGTAAGCCCGCCGATTTCCATTCCTCATAATTCCATTGTGCTGAATCCGCTTGATCCGAAGATTGTCTATGTAGGCACCGATTTGGGTGTTTGGAATAGTCTCGATGGCGGACTCAGTTGGACTCACCTGGGACCGGACAGAGGTCTGCCCAACCTGGCTGTGCTTGATTTGGAAATTAATCCCAACACGGGCCGGCTTTTCGCCTTCACATTCGGTCGAGGGGCTTTTATGTTGACGCTGCCGTCGCCGAAGAATACCGGGCCGACGATCCGCAGTGTTTCGCCGCTTGCTGTAGAGGCTTGCTCTTCCAGGGCTGAAGTCGCGCCATTGACTGCGCATGTTGAAGACGCAGATGGTGATTCTTTGACAGTGGAGTGGTCGATTGACGGAGCGCTCGCGCAAATCGACACGATAGCAGGCAACGGTTCATTTACTTCAGCGGATGTTACTTTGTCCGCGGGCTACGTTTTGGGCACTCATTATATCACCGTGTTAGTGAGAGACGATGCCGGGGCCACGGCAGTTTGCGCAACGACGGTGACGGTCGCGGACACGACTCCGCCCACCATCACCAGCATCACCGCCACGCCCAATGTTCTCCGGCCATTGACTCGTCGACTGACGCCGATCCAACTTAGTGTTTCGGCGACGGACAATTGCGGGCCGATTAGTTGCCGGATCATTTCGGTTACCAGCACTGAACCGGTTACTCCACGTCCCAATGGCAGAATCGAGCCAGACTGGATGATCACCGGCGATCTCAGTTTATTTCTGCGCGCGGAGCGGAAAAGCAATGACGCCTCGCGCATCTATTCGATCAATCTTGAATGCATGGACGCCTCAGGCAACGTCTCAACGGATAGGGTGGACATTACCGTCCCGCGCTAGTCAATGGAGTCGCAATAGTTTTCTGTCATCGGCTCTTCGGCTGTAACCCGAGAATCAACCGACTCTGACACTTCCACTTCGGGCTCTCAGACAATTTTGTTCAACAACAGTGTCAAAAGAAGCGCGACAACCGACGCAACAGTCACGATCACTGTCCAGGTTTTTAGCGTCTGGGTGACGGTCAGGTTGAAGTATTCTTTCACAAACCAGAATCCGCCGTCGTTCAGGTGAGACAGGATGAGCGAGCCCGCTCCCATCGCAACCACCAGCAATTCCATGTTTGTCCCGGTTTTGCTGTGGGCATATTCGGCGATGATTCCCGCCGCCGTCGTAATCGCGACGGTCGCCGAGCCCGTCGCCACTCGAATCAACATGGCGACC
>JBDTOW010000558.1:0-4061 GCA_039933075.1 Verrucomicrobiota bacterium
GGGCCTGCAACTGCTCAAGAATTTTGTAAACCTAGTGCCGTGACTGCCGGAAATGACAAGTTCTGACCCATCTCCACCGCGGGTATTGGTTGCCGATGACCAGGCCCACGTCCTGGAGGCGCTTCGGCTGTTGCTCAAAGGAGAAGCGTATCAAACTCAGACCGTCAATTCTCCGGCGGCGGTCATGAACGCACTGGAACAACAGGATTTTGACGTCGTGCTCATCGATCTTAACTACGCTCGCGATACCACGTCCGGGCAGGAAGGCTTGGATTTGCTGAGCCGCATCCAGACCTTGGACAGCACACTTCCGGTCGTGGTCATGACCGCGTGGGCGAGCGTGGAGCTCGCGGTCGAGGTGATGCGCCGCGGCGCGCGCGATTTTGTTCAAAAACCGTGGGAGAATGCGCGTCTGCTCGCGATTATCCGCACGCAGACCGAATTACGGCGCGCGTTGCGCAAAGGCCAGCGACTGGAGGCCGAGACCCGCGTCCTGCGGGACGAAAAGCGAACCCCGCTCATTGCTGAATCCCCAGCGATGCGGCCGGTGTTGCAGCTCATCGAACGCATCGGCCCGTCCGACGCGAACGTTTTTATCACGGGCGACCACGGCACCGGCAAAGGGGTGGTTGCCCGGGAACTGCATGCGGCCTCGCATCGCGCTGCCAAACCGTTAGTGACCGTGAACACCGGCGGATTATCGGCAGGCCTTTTTGAAAGCGAACTCTTCGGGCACGTGAAAGGCGCGTTCACCGATGCCCGGACCGATCGCGTCGGACGGTTCGAAATGGCGGACGGAGGCACGCTGTTCCTTGATGAGATTGCGAACGTGCCACTCAACCAGCAGGCCAAACTGCTGCGCGTGCTCGAAACCGGTGAGTTTGAACGCGTCGGAGCTTCCAAGACCCACCGCGTGGATGTCCGCATCGTTTCGGCGACCAACGCGGACCTGAAGAGAGAAGCGGCGGCCGGTTGCTTCCGCGAGGACCTCTTGTTCCGGCTGAATACCATCGAAATTCATCTTCCGCGCTTGCGCGAGCGACGCGAGGACATTCCGCTGCTGGCGCAGTATTTTCTTTCCCAACTGGCCCGGCGATATCGCAATCGTTCAGTCGCCATCGACGCCGAGGCCATGAAAACCTTGATAAACCACGATTGGCCGGGCAACGTTCGCGAACTGAACCACGTCATCGAACGCGCCGTCCTGATGGCGCAGGGCGACACGATTCGCACGCATGACCTGGGCCTTCAGGCCCCGCGGTCCGGCGAGCGACCACTGGAAGAGATGAGTCTCGAGGAAGTGGAGGGCTTTTTGATCAAAAAGACGCTGGCTCGCTTCGAGGGCAATGCGAGCAAGGCGGCTGAAGCCCTCGGACTCAGCCGCAGCGCGTTTTATCGGCGGCTCGACAAATACAGATTATAAGTTGTTGGCACAGTTCCGCGGTATTCGCCTGGCAGCCAATCAAGAAATGGTTTTGCAACGCAGCGACGGCAGTCGGATGCACTGAAAATGAACACCGAGGCTAACGCCACACATTACAAATCCGGAAAAGATTTGGATCTGGATGCGGTGATCGGTCTCTATCGAGCTTCCACTTTGGGGGAGCGAAGACCAGTGGACGATCGCGAGCGAATGGCGCGAATGATTGCCGAAGCCAATTTGGTCCTCACCGCGTGGGATGGAGACTTGCTCGTTGGCATTTCCCGGTCCTTTTCCGATTTCAGTTTTGTCACTTATCTCGCTGACCTGGCAGTGCGAAAATCGCATCAGCGGAGAGGGATTGGCAAGGAGCTCATCCGTCGCACTCAATCCGCCGCCGGGCCGAACGCGTTGTTGGTCTTGCTCGCCGCTCCGGCCGCTGAGCAGTATTACCCACACATCGGCTTTACGCATCATCCGCAAGCGTGGACGCTCAAACCGGAGGAGGCAGTGATTGATTGAGCCCGCGTACGGAAAATGGAGTCGTGTCTGCTTAGCGTGCTGTCGGCGTCCCGCCGGCAGAAACCGCGCGTGTTAATCCTTTCGCCCACCGATTCCGGGCGAGATTAGTCGGAGCATAGGCTTCTGCCAGCGAGACGCTGGCAGCACGCTACGTCAACTTTCTTTTTCGGGCTCGCTGCCCCAGCGCGTCGTACGTCGCATACTTGTTCATCTCGCTCAAAGTGGGGTAATTGAAGCAGGTTTGGATGAAGAGATCCGCGCCGGCGTTCATCAACAGAGCGGTCAGGCCGAGATGGACCAACTCACTGGCTTGTTCGCCGATCACATGCACGCCGAGCAGTTTCATTTCCTCCTCGCTGAAGATGAGTTTAAGCAGCCCGTCCTTGTCGCCAATGATTGCGCCGCGAGCATTGTTGCTGTATGGGCAGCGGCCCACCACGTAGGGAATTTGTTTCTGATTCAGGCTCTCTTCGGTTTCGCCAGCCATTGAACATTCCGGTATCGTATAGATCCCGTAAGGAAGAATGTGGGCGAGCGTGGTCTTGTACTTGAGCTCAAAAGCGTGGACCATCGCGACACGTGCCTGTTCCATCGAAGTCGAAGCCAGCGCTGGAAAACCAATCACGTCGCCCACCGCGTAGATGTGCGGCACCGAGGTCTGATAGCGCGAGTTGACTTCGATGATGCCCCGCGGATTCGGTTGAACACCGATCTTCTCCAAACCGAGGCCCGCCGTGTTGCCGCACCGCCCGGTCGCCGCGAGGATCGTGTGGACGCTCAAAATTGTTCCTGACTTCAGTCGCGCGTGCAGGATCGCATCGGTTTCCACCGATTCAAGCGAATCCGGCATCCGCAAATCGATTCCCATCCGTCTCATGCAGTCGGCCAAACAGCGCGAAATTTCGCCGTCCATGAAACCGAGCAACCGTTCACGGCCCTCCACCAAAACCACCTTGATTCCCAGCGCGGCAAACATGCAGGCATACTCGCAGCCAATCACACCCCCGCCAGCCACCAGCATCGTCGGCGGAATCGCCTCGAGATCAAGAATTGTATCTGAATCGAAGACCCGCAAATCGTGAAATGGCAGGTTGGGAGGACGGTACGGATGCGAGCCCGTGGCGATCAAAATGATGTCGCCTTTCAAAAGGATGGCTGATCCCTGCGCCGGAGTGACCGCGACGGTATGAAGATCAACGAATGACGCAACACCGGGATAGAGGTCAATCTGATGGCGTTTTAGATTCTCGGCAATTCGGACGCGCTCGCTTTCGACAACCTGCCGTTTGCGAAAGAGGAAGTCCTGGGCAGTGACTTTGTCTTTCCAACTAAAGTTGACGCCGTAGAGGCCGCGCTGCCGGAATCCCGAGAGATAAAGCGCGGTTTCGCGAAGCGTTTTGGATGGCAGAGTACCGGTGTTCGCAGCGGCCCCGCCCAGAACAGGTTCCTTTTCGATCAGCGCGACTCGTTTTCCAAAGTAAGCCGCTTGCGCGGCGCCCTTTTCACCGGCCGGTCCGGAGCCGATGACAACGAGGTCGTATTTCTTGTCTTCCATCGCAAGGATCGGTCAGGAGAAAACGTTTCGCAGCCGGGCAAATCCTGGGGCTCAATGTACCGACCGGTCGCTTGCCGGGCAATGTCAAACCGAGAGCGCTGCGCGAGTCCTCGATGCGCGCAGGATGATGCTACTGTGCGGAATGCCTGACAGATCGATTATCATTACGGTTCACTCGTCCCTCGGGCTGGCTGCGGGTTCGAAGGCGCAGCCGGCGCCAAGGACGCACGGTTGGTTCGTAATTCGTTGAACCGTTGAATCGTTGAATCGTTGAATCGTTGAACTGTTGAATCGTGATTCGGGGACGATTTAACGATTTAACGGTTCACGCGCTTCTCACGCTTAGCCGTAATTATTCAGTGAACCTTAAGGCTCGCCCTCACCCCGGCCCCTCCCCCAAGGAGAGGAGGAAACTTTCGATCGCGCTCGACGAAGTCACCATCTAGTGACTGTTCCAGCGGAGTCGAGTGGTTCACCCTCTCCCTTTCGGAAAGGGAGAGGGCCGGGGTGCACTGCCGTTGAATTAAGGTCTAGCGTATTGGAAATACCGGCCCCGAAGGGGCC
>JBDTOW010000559.1:0-4053 GCA_039933075.1 Verrucomicrobiota bacterium
TGCTTACAATAATATACTTATAGAAAACCTACGTAGGAACTTCCGCTGGATAGTCAGCGTGTTGCCACTAAGTTTACTGCTCCCGATCACCGGAAGGATGCTCTGTCCCGAGACCGATCCGGGCAGCGGGGTGAACAGCACACCCAACCAGAGGCAGAGCGTGAAAAAGCTGGTGCGAGCAAGCGTCGCGGTACCATGAATTTGTCGGGGGCGGGGCGGTGAGGCCGGTCTGCGGCCGATCGTTTGTATGATGGATCGTTGGTTACGCATGAGTGATTCAGGGGGTTCGAGGTTTATGGTTGTGTGATCGATGGGAGACAGAATCTCTTAGGAAGGTGAGGGATCCTTAGGGCTGCCCCGCGCGAGCAGCAGGGCGGCGCCGAAGGTGTGGGTTGGTCTTGTTCATGTCTGCAATTGGTTTTGTTGTGCTCCGTCACGCAGGGTTAAACCGAGGGGCAGGGTGAAACCTTACAAGGAAGTCTGGATTTCTTTACTTGAACCTCGACGACTTTCCAGTCAGCGAGTTGGAACAGCGCCGGTTGGAAAACCGGCGTCACTCGATCAGCCTTGATCGAGACAGCACGAAATCAGCAGGCCGTTACCGCCAGACACACGAGCGACGCGCGGCTCATTCGCGGCCCGCATTTCCAAGCAGGATTTCCATTTCGCCGTGGAGCAGGCTCATTACCAGGCGCTGCGCCCAATCGGGGCCATCGTTGGTGCGCGGGGCTTTAAGCCAGCCTTGGAATTGAGGCGCCATTTCCTGCCAAAGTCTGTTCGCCTGCACGGCTTTGCCCGTGCGATGGCTGGCCAGGACGTAGAAGAAGTTGCTCAGCAGGTCGAATCGTTCGCCTGGTCCGAACCCGCGGCGATACCTCTCCAATTCCGTGAGCGCAGCCTCGATCTCTCCGGCGCGATACAACGCAATGGCGTAAGAACGGACGTAGAGCGAGTTGCGTGGCCGTTGGGCGAGCGCGTCGCGCATCAGGCCCGAGACGGCTTTCGGATCCGCGAACGCGTCAGGAAGCGCCCACGATAATTCAGCCAAGGCCGGGCGATCCGCGAGTGCAGGTGCGCCGCCGAAACGTCTCAGGGCCTGGGCGGCAACCTGCCGGTAAGCGGCAAGATCCTCGGTGCCGAGCAAGGCAGTGGCGAGCCGGATGTGGTTCCGCACATCGCCTGGCTCCAATGCCAACGCAGCCTCGAAGTCGCGCTTCGCTTCAACCCATCGGCCGAGTTCGGCATTGGCAACACCGTGTTGCAAGAGCGCATCGGTGTCTTTCGGATTCGCGGCGAGAATCCTCTCCCAGTGCCAGAGCGCGGTCCGCCACACGACGAGCCGAGCGGCCTCGGCTGCAAGCTGGCGATGCCACTTCAAGACATCCGCCGGAGTTGCCTCGAATAAGTCCGGTCGTTTGGCACGAAGCCCGTCGAAAAGTCGGGCGGTGTCTTCCGCCACGACCGGGCGCATCGTTGAAGCGGCTCCTGGCTTGTGGCCGGAGAGCAGTTCGGCCAGGTCCGCCAGCGTCGCGGCATCGCCGCTCCAACTCCCCAGCGTCCACAGCCGAACGACCTCATCCTTGCCACTGGCCAGAAATGAGCGGCTGTTGGCGGGATTGAATTCCGCGTGTGTTATGGTTTTCGGGCACTGAAGGAAAGGCGTCACGGGTTCAAACGTCGCGGCATCCCAGACTCGCACAGAGCCGTCGATACTCGCGGATAGAATGAGTTTGCCGTCCCCACTGAAGCTCGCCGCTGACAGTTCGTCCGAGCCATGCGAGAGAGTTGCGAGCAGAGAATCTGTCTCGGTGAATTGCCAGAGTTTCACCTCCGGCCTCGTGCCCGCAGTCAGGAGCCGGGACGCGTCCGGACTGAACGAGGCCAGGCGAACTTCCCCCGAATGAAAGAAAGGCACGGTCACGGGTTGTCCGCTGGCGGCGTTCCAGACGCGAGCAGATTGCGCCGTGCTGCCGACCGCGATCAATTGGCCGTCGCGAGTGAAGCTCCCGCGCAGGAGTTGTCCCTCCATCCGCAAAGGTTCCCCCAGCCGCTCGCCAGTGGACGCATCCCAGAGTTGCGCGGTTCCGTCGCGACAAGTGGTCAGCACGCGCCGGCCATCGGGACTGAAGGCCGCATGCAGAACCGGTCCGCCATGCTTCAAGGGCGGCGTCACTGGGCGGCCGGTGTTCGCGTCCCAAACGCGGGCGCTTCGGTCATCGCTCGCGGTCACGACAAATCGCCCATCGGGACTGAATTCGGCATGACGCACCACGGCATTGGTGACAAGCGGCGGGAAGGCGAGCCTGGCGGTCGTCGAGTCCCAGACATAAGCCCCTGGGCAGGCCATTTGGCGCGCAACGTGACTCGGACCCGCGCAGCTCACGACCAGCCGGCCGTCGGGACTGAAGCGAGTAACTCCCATCGGATACACTTCGTCCATCACAGGACCTGCGGCCGCGCCAGTGACCGCGTCCCAGATGCGTGTTTCATCCGCGCCGATAACAATCTGCCGCCCGTCCGGAGAAAAGGCCGCATGACGCGGATCGCCTTCAACCTTGATCGCAAGCTCCGGACCGCGCACCCCGGCGAGATCCCAAACCCGCACGCAACGATCGTGGCTGGCGACTGCCAGGAACCGTCCGTCCGGGCTGAAGCGGACGTGATTTGCTCGCAGGCCAGCGCGAAGCGGCGGGAGCACCAGCCGGCCACTGATTGGATTCCACACGCGCGCAAATCCGTCTTCGTCTGCCGTCGCGAGCATCAATCCGTCGGGACTGACCGTGGCGTCGAAGACGTTGGCGGCGTGTGGAAGGACCGACCCGACCGGCGCGCCCGAACTCGCATCCCAGACATGCAGTGAGTGACCAGGGGCAGTTAGCACCCAGCGGCCACTCGGGCTGAAGTCCACGAAAGTGAACCCGACCTTGCCACTGGCGGCATTGCGCTCGTGCCGGAGAGTGGCGACCAAAGTCCCGTTAGTTGCGTTCCAGAGTGGCACGTCATCCACAAACGTCGTGTTGCCGCGCAACAGCCCCGCTTCCAGAATCCGCGAGCCATCCGCGTTGAAGCAATAAACCTGCGACGGGCCGCGCCACTTCCAGCCGCCGCCGAGAGCGCGCCCGGATGGCACTTCGACCACGTCCACGCGAATCGGGTCGTTGGCGTCATTGATCACATATCCCAGAGCCAGTCGGCGCCCATCGTCGCTGAAATTCGCGTTCGAGATCCACTCGCCCTTCCTGATTTCCTCGGTCACCGGCTCACCGGTTCGCGTCGCGAAAATCCGGCCAATGTTTCTGTTAGTGCCCACAAGACCGAAGGCGTATCGCCCATCGGAGCTCACGGCCAGGGGCGCGCCAATCCGGGATGAAATCAAACTCTTCCCGCGGCCCGCGTCCAGCAAACCGGGCCTATAGCCGGTGCCGCGTCCCCCAATCGTCAGCAGGGCAAGGCCATCCTCCGTGAAGGTTGCGCTGTCGATCGTATCAGTGTGGCTGAGCGAGAACATAGTGTTCCCGCTGTGCAGGTCGAAAATGGTCAGCCGGTTCGTGGTCAGCGCTACCAACCGCAGGCCGTCCGGGCTGAAGCTCGTTTCCCAGACGGGCGAATCCAGCACGAGAACCCGGGCCAACTTTGGTGATTGATCCAGCACCGAAGCGATGCGGAGGCGATGCATTTCTTCGCGAGCGGCATCGCCCTCCACATTCTCGAACGCCTCCGCCAGCGGGAGCAGCGATTGCATGGTATCGCCGCCGTCCATAAGCCGGACCGCGTTTTGCACCTGAAGTTGAACAAGGCGCTGGCGGTTCGCCTGGCGCAGACGGGAAAGATTGTCAGCCAACTCGGTCTTCTCGGCGGCGAGCCGGGTTTTTTCCGCCGCCAATTCGCGCACGAGGTGGGTCTGCCTGGCCTGCCATAGCCAGCCCGCGGCAATCAATGCCGCAAGGGCCGTAATAACGGCTCCAGCCCGCTGGACAAGCTGCAGGCGCTTTTCAGTTCTGTGCAGGCGGGCGAGTGACTTCCCGCTTTGCAGTAGTTCCAAGTCGGCGCGCA
>JBDTOW010000560.1:0-4048 GCA_039933075.1 Verrucomicrobiota bacterium
CCCACATCCGCGAGTCCACCCCACCAGAGCTAGAGAAACGCGGATGTGGGCATCCGCGCTCCGGTTCATGGTCCCTATGCGCGCGCGAAAACGAGTGGAGGTTCTCCATGAACTGCAAGCTGCCCATGAACCTGATAGGGCTGGGCGCCATGCGCGCTTAAAAATCGGGGAAGTCTCATTTTGGCCCGGAGCGCGGCTGTGTCGTCCCGACCAGCCGCAGCACGTCCGCAAAATGAGAATGCTAATCGAGCCTCGAGCCGCTCGAGCCGCCAGGTTATCGATGAGCACCATTGACGACTGCTGACATGTCTGTACTTATTCCTCCATCCGTGTCACATTAAAGCGCAAGTTTGCTGCCCGCTTGTCTGTCGAGCCCGCCACGAAACCCAACCGGTATAATAGTATGAAGAGCCAACCACCGCGTTCAATCGGTAATACAGTAGAGGGCTTGCGACGCCGTCACTGCTCCATTCTCCCGAACTATTCAGGGCTGCCTTTGTTGGCGGCTCTCCTCGTGGCTTTTGGAGCGATTCAGACTCGCTCCGATTTACAAGGAGGAGATCTCGACGGTTTGCGTTACCACCCGCTCTCCTCGGCCCCGGCCGTTGGATTTGCGCCGGTTCAACCCGGGCCGGTTCCGGTTCAGAGCGATGCAGTCGTTGACCCGCGGATCTCGGAGCTAAGTCAGTGGTTGCGCGAAGCGCTTGCTCAGGGCCATGCGGTCCAGCCGGGAGGAAAGCCAGCAGCGGGTGCCTCGCCACAAACGACTGACCGCCAACGGGCGGTGGCTAAACTTCAGCAAGCCGCCGGCGCAAATGTCGAAGTCAAATTCCGTGAGCCGCTGGGCACGCCCATGATGATCAAAGGAAACTTGCTCAAGCGCGCCAAAGTGTCCAAACAATCTACGACCGCCCCGGGTCAGCGTGTTGAAGAGCAGACTGCACGTGAATTCCTGACCGCGCATCGTGAACTCCTCCGTATTGATGATCCCGAAAACGAGTTCGTGTTGGTCGAGGATAAAAATGACGAGTTGGGGCTGAGGCATCTGCGGTTTTCTCAAATCTTCAAAGAATTGCCGGTTTGGCCCTGCGAGTTGATGCTGCACTTGAATCGTGACGGTGATGTTTACCTGTTCAGTGGAACGTACATACCCACGCCGAAGGAAGTTCCACTGAACGCCCAGCTATCCGCTGAACAGGCCATCCAGCGAATTCTCCAGAAAATGCCCGAGGCGGCGGACGGTGAAAAGACCAAGCCGGAGTTGATTGTTTACGGACCGCTGGACGCAGCGCCACGGCTGGCTTGGAAGTTTGAGGTCAGCGTGGACTTCACAAAGTCCTGGCGGGTCGTCGTGGATGCGCTCACGGGGGACATCCTTCAACAGCAGCCTCTGCACATGCATGCTGCGATCAGCGGTTCCGGGAACGACGTCGCCACCGTGAACCAGGCGCTGAGCCTTTGGCAGGACGGAAATGACTACTTTTTGTGCGACACCAGCAAGGCGATGTTCGATCCCACTTCCGCTCCACCGAACAAGGGGCGAGGCGTCATCCTGGTCCTGGATGGCGAGAACAAACCGCTGGCCGAACACAATGGTTCATTCGCTATCGTGAAATCAACAAATCCTAATGGCGGTTGGGTACCGGACGGCGTGGGTGCCGCCTGGGGTTTGTCGTCGACCTTTAACTACTACCGCGAGCGGTTCGACCGAAATTCACTTGATGGCAAGGGAGGCGACATCATCGCCATTATCCGCCTTCCCGATGCGGCGCCGTTTGGCGCCACGTATAACTCGCAAACCAAGCTGATTTCTTATGGGGAGTTCAATACCAAGTTTCTCGATGTCTCGGCTCACGAGTTGACTCATGGTGTGACCGCCAACAGCGGTAACGGTGGAATCCTCGAGTACAAATCTCAGTCCGGCGCCTTGAACGAGTCGATGTCGGATATCTTCGCCGAGATGGTTGAGTTGCACGCCACCGGTGCGCACGACTGGAAACTGTTTCTGCCGCTAAATGGAGTAGATACAAAAATCCGCGACTTCATTGACCCGGGCAGTGTGATTAACGGGGGAAGAAAACTACCCTCAAAAATGAGCGAATACATCCAGCTCCCGGAGACAGCCCAGGGTGATAATGGAGGTGTCCATGTGAACAGCAGCATCAATAATCACGCCTATTATATGCTGGTCGAAGGACTGAGTGATCCGATTGGTCCGGCTGACGCCGAGAAGATCTTTTACCGCGCGTTGACGACGCATTTGCAGAAGCAATCGCAGTTCATCGACATGCGCTTTGCCGCCGCCGCCGCTGCCGAAGAGCTCTTTGGCGCCGATTCCAAGCAAGTCCGCAAAGTCAAAGAGGCCTATGATGCAGTCGAGATTTTCGATGCTCCCCAGACGCCGACGCCGACGCCGATCCCGACGGTTACTGCGCCAGATTCCACACTTTTTCTGCGGGTCGAACCATTCTTTGGCGAGGTGCTGCTCGGCCGACGCGAGGCCGCGCTCGGAGATCCCGCCACGGGTGTCCTGTTCAGCGGTGCGGCTCCGCAGCGAATTGCCGTCTCGGGTGACGGAAATGACGCGATCTTCGTGTCGCCGGATAAGAACGTGGGCTTGTTGAAGACAGACGGTTCTGGACTCGTGTTTGCTGATTTGAACGGACAGGTTCATTCGATTGCGATGTCACCGGACAAGTCCAGGTACGCGGTAGTTCTGACGGATGAGTTGACCGGCCAGCCGATTAACCAACTGGTAGTGGTCGATTTGAAGGCCCAAACGACTGATTCCATCAAACTGGTTGCCCCGGTCGCTGACGGCCCGCCCCTGGACATTATCGAGTTCGCCGACTCGATGGATTTTCTACCGGATGGCGACACGCTGATCTACGACGCCTTTGCGCGCATTAGAACTCAAAGTGGAGCAGAGCTTACCGGCTGGGGTTTGTTTGCTGTGGATCTCACGACGAAAACCATTCGAACTATCCTTGATGTCAACACAGACTTCGACATCGGAAACCCCAGCCTGGGCAATGCCCGCCCCAATCTGTTGACCCACGAGATTGTCGAAAAGAAGACCGGAGTTTCAACCATCGTTGCGGTCGACATAAGCACTGGTAAGTTTGCGCCCGTCGCCACGCTCCAACAGGCCGGAGTGTTCGGGTTTCCCGCCTACACCGGTGACGACACCGCGATCATTCACACGCAGGTGGATCTTAATACCGCAACGACAGTATCCCTGTTTCGGCAAGCCCTCGAAGCGGACGGAATAACCCCCAAAGGACAGCCTGCGCTCTGGCTGGCGGACGCTGATTACGCCGCGATATACCGCCGAGGCGCTTTCACGTCCGCCAACCAATTGCCGAGCGTGAGCATCACCTCGCCCAGCCCCGGACAAATCTTCACCGCTCCGATCGATATTGGCTTCTCTGTCAACGCGTCCGACTCCGACGGAACGATTGCTAAAGTCGAATTCTACATCGGCTCAGAGAAAATTGCCGAAGGCACTTCGCCGCCCTACTCTGTCAGGCTCAAGAACGACAACCCCACGCCTGGCAAACTCCGTCTCGGAGCTCGGGCCATCGACAACCTGGGGGGAGTGGCAGAGGCAACGCCGATCGAGGTTACAATCGGAGGTCAACCGACCGGCAACCAACCCCCGCAGATCGATCCAATTCCGGACCGAACCATCGCTCTGGGCGATCAGTTAACCGTCAATGTAAGAGGAACCGATCCCGACGCGGGGCAGACCTTGACGTATACCTTAGAACCTGGGACGCCCACGGGCGCGGCCATCAATCCGACAACCGGTGTTCTGGCCTGGACAGCCAATCTCCAAGGCCTGGGCACCATCTCGATGACGGTTAGAGTCACGGACAGCGGCAGTCCGCCCATGAGCGCAACCACAACTTTCAACGTGAAGGTTGTAGCTCCCACCGGGGCCAATCGGCCGCCAGTCATCAATCCAATTCCAGACCAGACTGTTGCTCAGGGCAATCAATTGAGGCTTAGTGTGAATGGAACCGATCCCGACGCGGGCCAGATATTG
>JBDTOW010000561.1:0-4041 GCA_039933075.1 Verrucomicrobiota bacterium
ATCGCGGATCAATTTGCTGTGCTGAAGATGGGCACGGGGACGAAGATAACGAAGTGAAGACTGCATTATCAACCAGTCTTCGACTCGTGCTGGCGTGTTGCGCAGGGTACCTGTCAGGCGGCTGCTCGCGCGAAGCGCCACCGCCTGATGTGGTGCTCACATCGCTCGATCCGTCTTTAGCTCATGCGATCCAGACCTCCCGCCAAACCGTTCTCACCCGGTCGCATTCTGCCGATGCTTGGGGCAACCTTGGCGAGACTTTGCACGCCGCAGAGTTCCACGCCGAAGCCCGAGCCTGTTATACGCGCGCCGCCAGGCTCGATTCTCGGTCCGCCCGCTGGCCGCACCTCCTCGGCCTGCTGCAACTCCAGGACCTCCCTGATGCGGCGCTCGCAAACTTAAACCGTGCAGCCGAACTGGCCGGAACGGAAACCGACGCTCCACGTCTCCGCCTCGCGCAAGCCCTGGTCGAACGTGGCCGTTTTCGGGACGCGGCGAAGCACCTTAACGCGCTGCTCAGTGGCAACCCCGGCCACGCCGCCGCGCGCCTCGAACTGGCACGGATGCGCCTGGACGAAAATCAGCTTGCGTCCGCCGCCGAACTTCTCGAGCCCTGCCTCACCAACGCGTACACCGGACGCGGCGCGCATTGGCTCCTGGGCCAGGTTCGCGCCCGCGAGGGCGACACCGAAGCTGCCACGATACTTGCCCGCCAGGCCGCCGCGATGGCGCGTCCGTTCGACTGGCCGGATCCATTCTTGCGCGAAGTCCAAAGCCTTCGCGCTGACCGGAGCAAGCTATCGGAGCAGGCGAACTTGCTGTTGATCCAGCGCCGATTCCCCGAAGCCGAAACCATCCTCACGGGTATTCTGAAGGAACTGCCCGACGACGCGGAGGCTCTTCTCCTGCTTGGCCGGCTTCGGATTCAACAGCGCCGCTGCGCCGAAGCCGAACCGTTATTCCAGCGTCATCTCGCGGTGCAGACCAACTCGCTTAACGGTATGGTTCAACTTGGCCTCGCGATGTTCTGTCAGCAGCGCTGGAACGATGCCGCGGCCGCGTTCGAGCGCGCGGTCGCCCTTAAACCCGACTTTGCGCAAGCCCACTACAACCTCGGCCTGACCCGCGCTCGATCACACGACTCGTCTGGCGCGATCCGCAGTTTTCGCGAAGCTCTCCGTTGCAGCCCGGGCGACGCTGCCACTCATGCTGCGCTCGCCGAGGAGTTTATCCTCATTGGCGGTTTTGGTGAGGCATTGGCACACGCGGATCGCGCGCTGGCACTGGAAACAAACCATCCAAAGGCAAAAGCTGCTCGCCAGAGAGCATTGCGCAGCCGGTAGCGCGAAATCCAACTTAAGCCACCGCCGTGAGCCTCGATTCAATCGGCGCGGTTAACGCTGCTTTGACCTGCGTCACGGTGTTGGCGACGGTCAGCCCATATTTTTCCCGCAGATAATCGACGCTCGAGGCGTGTTCGATGAACTGATCGGGCCAGCCGATGCGCACGACTGGCGTGGTGATCTGCTTGTCGCTGAACAATTCCAACACCGTGCTGCCGTAGCCTCCGGCCAAAACGTGATCCTCGAGCGTCACGACCACGTCCGCCGCCCGCCCGAAAAATTCCGTGGCGCCTGCGTCCAATGGCTTGGTGAAACGCGGGTTGATCAAGGCTGTGTCGCAACCCTCCGCGGCGAGCTGTTCCGCCGCTTTCTTCGCCATTCGGTGCAGGTTGCCGAGCGCGAAGAACGCCACCTTACGACCGCCGTTATTGGAAAAGTTTTGAATCACTTCGGCCTTGCCAATATCCAGCAGCCGGGGTTGTTCCTTAATCGCCACGCCTTCGGCCGCCCCACGCGGGTAACGGATGAATACCGGTAATTGCTGATGCGTGGCGGTAAACATCATGTCCACCAATTCATCCTCATCCTTCGGCGCCATGGCGATGATGTTGGGCACGCATCGCAGGTACGCGATGTCGAACAGCCCGTGATGAGTCGGTCCGTCGTTCGCCGATAACCCGGCGCGGTCCATGCAGAAGATTACCGGAAGTTTTTGCAGCGCCACATCATGAATGATGCAATCGTAGGCGCGTTGCAGAAAGGTGGAGTAAATTGCGCAAACCGGGTGGAATCCCGCCGTCGCCATCCCGGCCGCAAAAAGCACCGCGTGTTCCTCGGCAATTCCGACATCGTAGTAGCGGTGGGGCATCGCCTTTTCCAGGGCTTTCAGACCCGTGCCGCTTGGCATGGCGGCCGTGATCCCGACAATAGAATTATCCTTTTGACAGAGGCGCACCATGGTTTGGCCGAACACATCCTGGTAATTCTCTGGGGTGCCTGGCTTCGTTGGCGGCGCGGCGCCGGTAACCACGTCGTATGGGCCGGTGCCGTGAAATTTTTCGGGTTGTTGGAGCGCGGCATCGAATCCTTTGCCCTTCTGCGTAATGACGTGCAGTACAACTGGCTGGTCGCAGGTCTTGGCGTATTCGAGCGAAGTGATCAGCAACGGAAGATTATGACCGTCGATCGGACCGAGATACCGCAAGCCAAACTCTTCAAAGATCAGACTGCGACCGAAACCCCCGCGGCCGTCGGACCCCATGTGGCTGGTGGTCTGTTCGAGCGCCGCCTCGGACACGGCGCCTTTGAGCGCTTCCTCCGCCTTGTGGCCCAGTTTCAACGCGAGGTCGCCTTTTGGTATTCGCCGGATCCAGCGCTCGAAATCCCGCTGCAGCCGATTGTAAGATGGGTGGGTAATCAGCTTATTTAAGTACGCCGCGATCGCGCCGACATTCTTGGCGATGCTCCACTCATTATCGTTCAGGATGCCGATAAATCGTTTCGTTGTGTGAGCAATGTTATTGAGCGCCTCGAAGGAAATTCCGTTCGTCAAAGCCGCGTCGCCGAAAATGCAAACCACGTGTTCGTTGGTTCCCCGCTGATCGCGAGCGGCGGCCATGCCAAGCGCTGCCGATAAAGCGGTTCCAGCGTGCCCGGCGCCATAACAATCATGCTCGCTCTCGGTGCGCAGCGAGAATCCGTTCAAGCCATCGGTGGTGCGGATCGTGTGAAAACGGTTCTTGCGGCCGGTCAGCAGTTTATGGACATAGCTCTGGTGGCTGACATCCCAGACGAATTTGTCCTTGGGCGTGGCGAAGAGGTAGTGGAGCGCCAGGGTCAGTTCGACGACGCCCAAATTCGGGCCAAGATGGCCGCCGGTCCGGGCTAGTTTACCGATCAACTCCGTGCGGATCTCTTCCGCCAGTTGGTGCAATTGCTTCAGCGTCAGTTTTTTGACGTGCGCAGGTTCGTCCACCATGTCCAGATAGCGGCTCATATTTTAATCCTCCGACGAACTGACCGTAAAGGCCAGCGGCTTTAACTCCAGCTCACCGGTGGCGTTTTTTTCCAATTGTTGAATTTTGACTTCCGCTTCGGCGAGTTTGGCCTGACAAATCTGTACCAGCCGCGTGCCTTCCTCGAAACGTGCCAACAGTGTCTCCAGCGGCAACTCGTCGCCTTCCATTGACTCGACAATCGACTCAAGCTTCTTCAGCGCCTCTTCAAAAGGCGCCGTCTCGCCCGGGCAACTGGCCGAGTGGTTTGCTTTGGCTGCCTTCGACATTTGCGCAAACTAGAACAAGCGAGCCGGTTCGTCGAGTGATTAGTCAACCGACAATCCAATAAACGATGTTCACGCCGCTCCCTGAATTCGCCGGATAACTTCTTGCAACTCCTTGCCGGCAGCCTGCTCCCCGAACGTGACCGAGTGCTTGGTTCCGTCCGGCTGCTCCGCCGTGAGCGTGAACTGGAAACGATCCGGCTGCGCCGGGGCAGCCAGGACTGACGGAAGTTGAAAGAACCGCCCGGACTCCAACAACGATTCGATCTTCCGCGCGTCCGCAGCGGAGAGGGTGGACGTATCGAGTGTCATCGGCGGACGGATCAGGCCCGCGAAGCCGCCGGAACGAGTGAGGGTCAGTCGCATGAGGAGAAGTTAATGAGGCGGGAGCGGTCTGGCAAACCCTCCCGCATTGTG
>JBDTOW010000562.1:0-4041 GCA_039933075.1 Verrucomicrobiota bacterium
AATTATCTGGGTGACCTCTTCAGCTTCGACAGCGATATGGAATGGCACGTCAGCCTGCCGTGGTACCGGCCGGTGCGCCTCAATCACTGGGCCATCGGCGGTGACCAGGGCTGGCAGGAGGTCGGCGCCTACCCGCCGTATTATATCGATTGTTTGCCAGGAATCCTCGAGATCGGCCGCGGTTCGCCAACCTGGGGAACCTTTTATGAGCACGCACAATTTCCGGAAAAGTACTCTGAGGCTTACCTCGTTTGCGATTATCGGTGGAAGCGCGAGTCCAACGACCAGTATGCAACCACGGGACGTTTGCTCGCTTTTTTCTTGAGGCGCGAGGGCGCGAGCTGGAATGCTTCAATGGAAGAATTGGCGCGACCCAAACCGGGCGCGCGCGATTCCGCAGGCGCGCTCATCAACTTTGCGCTGGTTGATGTCCAGGTAGCACCGGATGGCAGTCTTTTCTTGACCGACCACAACCAAGGCATCTGGAGAATCTTTTATCAGCCGGCAAACGCCGTTTCACTGACGCGCCTGCCGGAAATTGTTCCACAGTTCAAACCATTGCCCACCGATTCGACGGAGCTTTTCCAGGAACTTGTCGCATTGCCTCAACCCGGATCGGAGCGGAGTCGACTGCGGGAGGAAGCCATCCGTGCCGTTCTCGTCAACGAAGTGGATACCAAATTGCAGCGAGTCGTTCTCGATTCCGCACTTCCCGTAAAGGAGCGCCTGCGCGCTCTGCGACTGCTGGCGCCAGGATTTGCCTCGTTGCCGGCGGAGTTTATCAATCATTTGACAACCAATGGAACCGTGGAAATGCGCGCGCAAGCAGCCTGGCTGCTTGGCATCCGCGGCCAGCGAGACACGGCGCCGCTTGTCATCAAACTGCTGAACGATTCGGATCCGTTCGTGAGACGACGGGCTGCGGAAGCCTTGACGCGCCTGCCTTGGCCGGAAGCGACCGACGCGCTGATTAGCCGTTTAGCCGATCCGGTTCGCCTGGTTCGCTACGTTGCGATGGTGGCGCTGGCACATCGCCCGGCTGGCGAATGGTTTGAAAAGGCCGTCGCGCAATCCGCTCCTCAAGCTCAAATGCGCGCTTTGGTCGCGAGCCTCATTTGCCGCGAAGCACCTTCCGCCGCGGCGGTCCGTCGCATCGTCACCTCGCTCCTGGATATGGCAAGCGTCTCCGATGACCGCCTGGATCTCCTGCGCGTCCTGGGCTTGTTTCAAAAACCACTCCGCTCAGATCCGGAATTGACGCAACGAATCTTCCAGCATCTGCTCAGGAATTTCCCTGACAGCGACCGTGATCTTCGTTGGGAACAGATCCGCTTGCTGGGCGAGTATCGATGCGATCAGGCTTTTCCAAAGCTCCTGAGCCAGCTCGAATCCGAGCGAGATGAAGTGACTCAATTTCATCTCGCGCAAGCCATCGCCCGGCTCCGCGAAGGCTGGAACGCGGACGAAGAAACACGGCTCGTGCGATGGTTCCTGGGTACGCAGCGCGGTTGGTTTACCGAGTTCGCCGGAAAAGGCGTCGAGTTCCCGGACTTTTGGGCCACTGCGCTCACCGACTTTGGCAAACATCATCAAGATGCGCTCCTGCGCCAGCTACCGTCGATCGACTTCACAACTCAGCTTGGTGGAGTGATCGTGAATCTCATGGCGGAAGGGTCCAAACCGGAAGAGTCGTTAATCGCTCTTTACCGAAGCAACGAGAAACCCGACGCAAAATTAAAGATAGTTCGCGCGCTGAAAAAAGTGCAGAGCCCAACTCTCAGCGCGTTTCTGCGATCAGAATATCAGCCGAGCTCCGATCCAAACTTCCGTGGGGCATTGTTGCAAAGTTTGGCGGCACAGCCAGTCGAGGCAGCCAACTTCTCTTTGGTGATCGAAGGACTTCGCCACTTTGATCCGGATGTCGTCCGTGCTTGTGCGGAGGCACTGCCCCGATTCAAGCCCGAGCTTGACGAGGATCTGGCCAATTTGTTGTTGAGCCGTCTGGGCGAACGCCGGGACTTGTTTCAATCCGTGCAAAAAGCGCTCGTCGCCCTGGGCAAGGCGCAACCACCGGGCTTCACTGCGGACCGAGATCCGAACCGCCGCCCGGACGATGCGACGCGGAAAGCCGGAATCGATTTCTGGAAAAATTGGTACGAACAACGTTTCCAGAAAAAGTTTGAGCCGCGTCTTTCGACCGCCATTGCGGAAAGAAGCGACGAGGAGATTCACAGATTCATCCTGAACGAAGATGCCAGAGCGGGAAACTCCGTTCGGGGCGCGAAGGTTTATGAGTCGGTCCAATGCAACACCTGCCACGGTGGGGGCGTGACGCCGGGTCGCGAAGGCCGAATCTTCGGGCCAGACCTCGCGGGCGTCACCCGCAGACTCTCCCGCCAGGACCTTGCCGACGCGATCGTCTATCCTTCCAAACAGGTGCCGGACCGTTTCAAAGGATACGAAGTCGAGCTGAAAGATTCGACGCCTCTTACCGGTTTCATCACGGAGCAAAACGACGAAAGCGTCACACTCGTGGACCGCGAGCAGGTGCACCGCATTCCAAAAAGCCGGGTGCGCGCCATCACGCCGCAAGCCATTTCACTCATGCCGGACCGCCTGGTGAACCGCTTGAGTTCAGACGAAATCCGCGACTTGCTGGCCTTCCTGGACGAAGGAGCCGCGGCGAAAGTGCCGGCAAAGTAGGTCAGCGCGTCCTGCCTGTCTCGCTTGCAAGAAAGGTCCACTGGTCACCGTTTCCAGAGGCACCCTCGGCATGAGTGAACGCTGCTACGTTCGAGACAGGCGGGACGCGCTGTCCTACTTTGCCGTGTTGCGTCTTCACTTGTCTTCCGGGAGAAGTTTGCTGTCGGGGTCTCGCAGGAACTCGAGCAAATTAGCCAGGTCCTGGTGCGTGAGGCCCTGTTCCAGACCGTCCGGCATAAGTGATTTGCTGTCGGGGCCGATCTCCTTGATCTGACTGCGCACAAAGGTTTCATCCGTCTCGCCAGCCGTTCGAATCGTCACTCGATTCGATGACTCGGTCGTGATAAATCCGCTCAACGCTTCGCCGCTGATCGTAACGACCGTGTAACTTACATAGTCCGGTGACACCTGACGGCCCGGGTCAAGGATATCCACCAGCAAAGTCTCTTTTGGATGAGTGCCAACGCCCGACAAATCGGGACCCACATGCTTTCCCGTGCCTTGGACGACGTGACACAACAGGCAACTCTTCGCGAAGATCGCCGCGCCGTTTCTCCGGTCGCCTTTCAGCTCGAGCGCTGGCTGGAAACTTTTCACCACTTGCTCACGGTCTGGAGAAGCAACGTCTTTGAATAACTTTTCGATGCGTGGCTTGAGTTTCGCGTCTTGAATCTTTAGCAGTTTCAGCCGTTCGTCGGGATCAACGTCGGCCAGCGGCACCTTTCCCCGTTCAACCGCATCGACGAACGCTGCCATCAGTGTGCTTGACCGCGAGCTTTCAGCGACCAATTGCCGCTGGACGGCTTTGGCATGATTGCTCCAGTCAGCAAACACCGAAGCTGAGACAACGGCATCGTTCAATTTAGCAATCGACTTCAGGGCAGCGGACTTTACTTCCGGGGCATCATTGTCGTGCAGCAACTTCAATAAGACGCCACCACTAACCGCCGGCGTGCCTTCTCCAAGCAAGTGAATCGCGGCGAGCCGGATGACGCGATACCTCGGATTCTCCCCTCCGTCCGGTGTCTTGGCGGAAGAGTAATCCAGGAGCCAGTCGATGCGTTGCCACACTACCAAGCCCAATTTTTTGTCATTTCGCGCCGCAAACTCGCCCGCGAGGGCGATCATCTTTCGCAGAGCTTCCGCGTGTTTGGCCCATAACTGGTCAGGATTACTTAGCCTTTGCGCAAATGATTGTTCGCTGCGATCGCACCCTCGGGCGAACTCCGACAGGAAGAAAAGTTTACCTCCATACCAGATGGTGTTTGTGGAGAATTTCGGATGCCCGAAGGGAAATGTTTCGGTTAGCCAATTAAGGAACTCTCCGACCTCCCGATC
>JBDTOW010000563.1:0-4040 GCA_039933075.1 Verrucomicrobiota bacterium
GAAGCGCAAGCCGGCGTGCCGGTTAAGGCTTGACGGTGTTGTGGAATGTGGTTGCATGGCGGCATGAAAAGGAAATTTTTCGCGTTGCTGGCTTTGAGTTGTTTAGCACTTTTGGCCGCCGGTTGCTATAGCACGGTGGAAGGACGGACCCGGGGTGGCGTGCCGTTTACAAGGGATACGGTTGAAGGTCGTTACGAACGGCCGATCGCTCAGGTGTATCCGGCAGCCAGAAAGGTGCTCGAATTCAACGGCACGTTGCGCGGCGATAATACGGTCACCAAAGTCCTTGAGGCGCGAATCGATACGCGAACGGTCTGGGTTAAATTGGAAGAGCTTGAGCCGAATTTAACGCATGTGATTGTGCAGGCCCGGACGAACGGCGGAGGGTCCGACGTCGATCTGGCCCACGAGATCGAGAAACAAATTGCCTTGCAGCTCAAGTAGACGAGTCTTCGGACGGCCAGTCCTTTTTCAAACCGATCCTCTGTTCGTACGAGCCAAGTTTCACGACCTGGCTCGTTTGTTTTCGCTTGAACTCCAAATTGAGAGATCCCAACCGTTGCCGGGCGTTTTCGGCCGCCGCAATGTGAGGATACCGATCAATGATCCGCTGTAGAGTTTTGCGTGGCGCGGCCGGATCGTCGGAATGTTGAACCTGCAAGTCGGCTAGCAGATTCAGCCATTGCACCACCTTCTTTACCGGTTGGTTGGGATACGCAATCAACTGTTCCAATTGATCGGTGGCCAGGTCCAGACGTCGAAAGTGTTCGGCGTAGAGAATCGCCAGTTTTTCGCGCGCCTCATAGTCCAGAGGATACTGTTCCAGGTGCCCTACGTACTTTCCCGCCGTCGCGGTGAGATCCTCGGCCGGAATTTTGAACCCCGTGAAATCATCGCATAAGCCGAGATTTTCCGCATGGCCAGGAACCTGGATTCGCCGCGGTTCGTGTGGTCGTGCCATGTTTTCCGGACCAGTCAAATGAGCAATCCGCTGGGCGGCCAGTTGCGCCAGTTCCGTATCGGGGAACAGTTGCCCGATTCGTTCGAGCGACTGCCGCGCCTCTTCGATGTTCTGGCCCAACTTCAGTTGCCAGTCCGCCAGGCGAGTGAGCGCGTGGGCCACATTCTTTGGAGCATGGCCAGACTGGTTGACGATTCTTTCCACCGTCAGTTGCGCCGAGCGCAGGTCCTTCAAGTCATCCGCTTGGATTTGAGCCAGGAGCAACCAGCCTTGAAAGTCATTGGGAAATTTCTCCAACTGTTTCCGCACTTCAGCAATCGCTTCGTCATAGCGTCCTCGTTTTCGCCGGGCCTCAGCGATGGAGTAAAATGGCGCAGAGTCAACCTCCGTCATCCCCCCATCGAATATGCTCGTGAATGACGCGGCCATGAACCCACCAATGTTGGGTGCCCACATAGCTCCCAGAATTATTGCCAGGAACGCTGCCACCGGAACGCCAATGAAGGGTCCGGTGGAGATCATCACAAAAACGGCAACTGGCAACACAATTACGGTGGCGATCCATTTGGAAATCAGCCGGTCGTCCTCGCTGCGCTTGAGACACCGCCACATCACCCAGCCCAGAATGACAAGAATCACCAGCCATTTTAAGACGAGCAAAGCTGTTAAATTTTGCTGGTTCATCTTCGACTCTCTTTGGAGCGTTGCCTGCCTGGTGCGTCCGTGTCCTATCCGGTCACTTTCGCGATGCGTTCAGGATTACGGGCGCGGCTGAGCGCTGTATCGTAGCTGATCTGGCATTTGGAATAGAGGTCATGGAGAGAACTATCCATCAAAACCATTCCGTCGCGAGCTCCGGTCTGGATGCAATTCTCGAGATGGTGCAGATTGTTTTCACGAATCAAATTGCGCACCGCGCCATTGGCGATGAGCAGTTCATACGCGAGGACTCGTCGCGAGCGATCCGCAGCCGGCAGAAGTTCCTGTGCGATGATCCCCTGCAAAGCATTGGCCAGTTGAAGAACGATCTGGCGTTGCGCGCTGCCTTCAAAGACCCCGATAATACGCTCCAAAGCCAGAGTGACGCTCGGAGAGTGCAAAGTGGCGAGCACCAAATGCCCGGTTTCAGCCGCCTTTAGCGCAGTGCCGATGGCCTCATGATCGCGCACCTCGCCAACGACAATCACGTCGGGGTCCTGCCGCAACCCATGCACCAGCGCGCGATTGAAGGAATGGGTGTCTGTGAGAACCTCCTGTTGCACCACGATGGCACGTTTGTTCTGGTGCACGTATTCTATCGGATCTTCGATTGTGATGATCTTGCACCGACGCTCGCTGTTAATCAGGTCGACCATGTAATTCAGGGTGGTGGTCTTGCCCGCTCCAGTTGGCCCGGTAATCAGAAACAGGCCGTTTGGTTTACGAGCCAGGTCGTCCAGCTTTGCTGGCAGGCCCAACTCCTCGCGCGTACCGACACGATCGCCGCAAAAACGAAGACTGAGCTCCGTGTCACCGCTGCGCCGATAAAAGGTCGCCCGGATGCGTCCGACTGCCGGGTGGTGCAACGAAATACAGAGTTCCCATTCTCGTTCGAACTGTTCGCGCTGCGAATCATTCATCAGGCTGCAGGCCAAGCCGCTGATCTCCTGGGCAGACAACGCATCGCTGTCCGCGAGAATTATCTCGCCATTGATTCGGTAGGCTGCTGGAACGCCGGCGATCAGGTGCAAGTCCGATGCATCATATCCACCCGCCGCAACGAGCAGTTTGTCCAGCCAGCCAAAATTCATTTTTCATAGCGTCGCCGCCAGCGGTTGCGCAGGTTGTCCCAGAATCCCAACTGAAAAAGCTGCCGGAGGGCCGCGTCCGCCTCCGATCGGTCGGGACACAATTCACGCGCATGTTGGAACGAGACTCTGGCTGGTCCAATCAATCCCATCGCCTGTTGGCAAAGCCCGAGCTGCAACCACAGAACGCCACGACCGGCGTTCAGACTGAGGGCCTCCTGCACGAGGTTCAAAGCAGTCGCAAATTTTTCGTAGTAATAGTGGATTCGCCCCGCGAGCCAGCGCACAAACCAATCGCGCGGCGCCAGCGCCAGGGCTTTTTCAAAACAGAAATCTGCTCGCTTTTCTTCATGCGCCATCTGTACGTCGCCACGAGCCAGCCAGACATAAGGTGTGTCTCCGCGCTCTTCGATCGAAGCATCCGAATAGGCGAGCGCAGCCTTCAGATCACCCAGGCGTGCCAGAGCAACTGCCTTGGCAGCCAGCAATTCGGGTTCATTTGGGAATTTCTCCAACGCCTTGTCCGCCCACAGCTTGGCTTCGCGAAAGTCCTTCAGCTCGATCAGCATGCGCACCTGACCGGTCCAAGCGACCGGGTTGCGCGGATTAAACTCCAATACCTTGGCGTAAGCCCGGAGCGCTGTGGCGAACTGGCCGTTCTCGAAAGCCACTTTGGCCTCGGCAAGAAAGAAGGTCTCATCCTTGACCGACGGGCGTTGCTTGCCCGGTTGGAGGTGAGACTTTTCTCGAAGCTCGCCCTCGGATTCCTCGCCGAACTCAAGATTGCTAAAACGGCCCATAACTTTCGTTATCACTTCGAGGAACGTTGCTTACCGGATACACCATGAGACGTGGTCAGCGGCACCGGCACGACTATCCCTCGATGCATGTTGTTTTGCTTGCGTCATCATAGTTCCCGCTGGTATTCGGGACTATCGACCTAATTGCCAAAGTTTTCCAGCGGAAAACAGATGGCCTTTCTTCTTTGACAAAGCTCGCTTCTAATCGTCATGAAAGGGTGCTGAACCGGATTAATGCCAGCGCCTGCGGGTTGCCCGAAGCTGTCAGCTCACCACAGGCAGGCTGGCGTTCCGAGCGCGGCCTTTGGCCCAATTGCGGAGGCGAGCGACATGTTCATCCATCGTTCGGGCGAGCGGAACGGTTTGCCCCAGTGACTCCATCACATACCCGGTGGTTATGTCCTCGCCGGCGTAAAATGCGTCGTACAATGCGCTGATGATGGCCTCTTCAATCTCAGCGCCACTGAAATCCTTGCTGAGTTCAGTGAGTGC
>JBDTOW010000564.1:0-4036 GCA_039933075.1 Verrucomicrobiota bacterium
CGCAGGCACGCGGATTACGCATTGAAGTTTCAGCAGAATATTCGCTGCTGCTGCCCCATGACGAATTTGCGTTCGCCGAACTGAAGAGCGAGGGCGAGGAGCAAAAACTCCGGTTGGTCTTTGCCATGCACGAAGTCCTGGTTCGCGGCCATTCCTTGCGCCGCATCGAGACGGCGATGCAACGATCGGAGTTGTCGCTTCTCACCGTATTGTCCGGCAAACAGCGCTCACTCATTCCAGACGGCCAGCCGGTGGTTCTGGAAATTGTTGTGATCCAAATGAAATCGTCAGACCAGCAACCTCAAGAGGTCAAGGGGTGAGCGAACCGAGTCGCTCTGGCAAGAGGCTTAACAGATTGGCTTCGATATAACTCCCAGCGGACCCGCGGTTCGTAACTGATTCTGCTACGCAACACAATCCAAGGAGGGAAGAATCACCAAGAATCAAGGTGAGATACTCAAGCCGAGATTTTCAAACACCACGTTATTTGAAAAGTGCCAGCGAACCTTTTTGAAGGAAGTCGGCTAAAGATATGGAGGCAATCCGTGACTTAGTGGAGATGAAGAGGATCACTTAGGCGTTGAGTTTTTGGCGTGGACGACCACTTCGTCAGACCGCATAATCCATTTCCAAGTCCTTTGAGAGTGGTCCTGGCGATGCGCTGGCTCGCCTAGATCGGTTTTCTCTATGAAGGAATTACGGCAAAAAATGGACAGCGGGTTTGAATCCGTCAAAAAGGGGGCGATTTCTGCCAAGGCCAACGGACGTGAACCCGTTCACTTTTCCGTGCTACGGGTGTTCCAGTCCAAAGAGCAGACCAGAGCGTTCTACAACAAGATCAGCCGCGTTTACGATTTGCTGTCTGGACGCAGTGAAGCGCCGATGCGCAACCTGGGGCTTGAACTTCTCAAACCTGCGGTAGGAGACAAAGCGTTGGAGATTGGGTGTGGCATGGGTCACTGCCTCATTGCTTTGGCCAAAGGTGTCGGGCCGAATGGAACGGTTTTCGGTTTGGATTTATCTGACAAAATGATTGAGCAGGTGAAGCAAACGCTGGCAAAGGCGGAATTGCGAGTTCGTTTCAATCTTCGTCGTGGCGACGCAGCCCGAATACCCCGTCTCGACAACAGCCTCGACGCCGTTTTTACGAGTTTCACGCTGGAATTGTTCGATACACCCGAAATCGGGAAGTTTTGCGCGAATGTCGCCGGGTGCTACGCCCCGGGGGGGCGTATGGTGGTTGTGGGCACAGTCTCCAGAACCGGGAATGGCTGTGCTAAGTCGTTTCGTCGTTTCGTTGATGGCCACTCGGCCCGATTCGGCAGGTTGCGGCGCACTGGGTTCTTCGGATATTACTATTCGGTAAGCCGCTAGGCAGTGCTTACGGGACCTAAAAATTCGCTCAACCCCGATCGCGCGTCTCACCTCCTGTGAATCCAAATCAGCTCGTAGGCCGTCGTTAACGCGCGCGAAAGCAAGCACGACACCCTTTCGAGCCAAATCTCGCTGAAGCTCAAGCAGAGCCCGTCCAGCGGAGAAGTCCACGCCTGTGATCGCTTCTGCGTCCACGACGAGCCAGCGGACCGGATCGGAAGACTCATGGACCAGTTGCTGCACTTGCTCGACTGCTTCCAGTGAAGCCCGTTTTGGTGAGAATTCCACCGGCCTTATTGACTCCGCGATGTGGAGCGTTCATTCTAAGGCTTCATGGCTCGGGGGGCAAAGACACATTCGGCGGAAAACCTCTTGAGGGAGCGACCTGGTTACCACGATATAATTGTTGTGGGCGCTTCGGCAGGCGGCATTGGACCTTGCTTGGAACTCCTGGGAGAAATACCGTCGAACTTTCCCGCGGCAATTTTCATCGTGATCCACATTCCTCCCTCCAAGCCCAGCATGCTCCCCCGTATCTTTAGCCGGGCCACGAGGCTCAACGTTATCGATGGGATCAAGGATGGCGATGTCATCAGGCCGGGCCAGGTTTATGTTGCTCCATCCGATTATCACCTGCTCCTGAAGTTTGGCGGAGTGGAATTGGGGCACGGCCCACGCGAAAACTGGGCTCGTCCGGCCATTGACGCTTTATTCCGTTCTGCCGCCCGGATTTATCGCTCGCGAGTGATTGGAATAGTTCTGTCCGGCGTCCTCTACGATGGCACAGCCGGACTATCGGCCATCAAAGAGTATGGCGGAATTGTCATGGTGCAAGATCCCGACGAGGCTTTGCATCCGGAAATGCCGCTCAGTGCCCTGCAGAACCTCTCGGTTGATTATTGCCTGCCGGTGGCCCAGATGCCTGCCCGGTTGATGCATCTGGTCCAAGGAACATTACACTCGATTTCACAATTACCCCGAATTGCTAAGAGCCAGGAAACACTTCGCACATAATTCAGGGATATTTTTCTGATTTTTGAGTAAGTGTACGGATTGTTTCTCCGTGACATTTAGCCAATTGTGACCCTCTCCAAAACGGAGATTCCCATTCCTGGCGTGAATTCATGAGCAGGTCATCTGAGGCTCCCGGCAACGAGGACCGGCTCAACGCTCTTGCGACAGCCAAAAGCCAGACCAATTCGCCGCCGCGCATTCTCGTGGTTGATGACGATAGGCTCACTCGCAAACTCTATACCAAAGTGTTGATTGCCTCCGGCTACAAGGTGGACACCGCCGAGGACGGCGAGGCTGGTTGGAAACTGCTTCATGCCGTGAGTTATGACCCCGATAGATACAACTTGATGGTTACTGACAACAACATGCCTAAGGTGTCAGGCGTTGAACTGGTCGAGAAGCTGCGTTCCGCGTGCATCACCCTGCCGGTCATCATGGCGTCGGCAACACCACCCATAAGCACCGAGGGACTCCGCCTCGCTGCGATATTGCTAAAGCCCTTCCCTACTGACGAGCTGGTGCAAACAGTGCAAGAGGTCCTGCACTACCAAATGCCAAACAAATCCACGCCAAACTTGAAAGGCTTTGCTCGACGACTTCTGGCTTGTGAGGCGGTATCGGGCAAACTCGCCGCAAAAGATTTCCCAGCCTTTCGCGTTTGCGAAAAGTTGCGCGGACCGTTCGGGAAACTCATGGGCATCGGTAGTTTTCGATCGCTTCTGTCTCGCGCTCTGGAGCTGGCTGGCGCGGAAATTCCCCGCCTCCGCGCGCTGCAGATCAAGGCGGATGGCTCATTGGAGGGCTTGAGTGGACTTGCGGCGAAACTTGACTCGCGCGTGGTCGCCGAGGGCGAGGTCGCCCTCGTCTCGCAGCTACTCGGACTGTTGCTGACATTCATTGGCGCGGCATTAACGCTGCGGTTGCTGAATGAAATTTGGCCGAAGCTGAGCGATCTAAATTTCTGAATGAGGATTGGTTCTTCCCAGCCTACGCGCGGCTGAATCATAAACGGTTCAGCCGCTTCATTCTTTTTGCCTCCCAAAAGCTAAGACTAAAGGCACCTTTCGCGGAGCACCCGCCTGGAAAGCGGATGCCCTCCTTTTCTCGCTCCGCAGCGCAGCGCAAAGGAGAATCCGCAAGTCACGCCAGGGGGAACCTGTCATGCCTTGCTCTTGCGTTCTCCTTTGCTTTTTCCCGCGCTGACTCCGCCTTACCACTAAATTGTCCGGCTCAAATGAGCCGGGCTCTATTTTACATTTTCTCTGCGTAGCGGGATGTTTCAGACCGGGATGACCCCCCCGTATGGTCAAAATTCTCATGCGGCTTGCCGGTAGTAGAATCTCAGTAAACCTCCCAGCCCCTCGCGCGTCCGGATTTCGCCGGTTGATTCACCGATTCGGTCCTCCGGCCTCGGAAAAAGAATCACGTTGCCTTTCCCTTGGTGATTTCTTTCGCCGTGAAAATGGAGAACGTAATTGGATAGCACCTCTCGCAATGACGCCTCGCCGAGAACCTCCAGGTGCGAGCGGATGAATTCTCGCCAACTCATCGTTTTGCCACGCTCAGGCGCCGGCGCGATGTCGTGCCTCTTCATCATGTTGGCCACCGTCTGGTGGCTGACTTTGTGATCGAGATTACTCAGAGCACC
>JBDTOW010000565.1:0-4036 GCA_039933075.1 Verrucomicrobiota bacterium
AGCTAATCTTCTCAACCCAGGCAACGTTGGGGATCTCGGTTGGCGGATAGTTGGAACAGGCGACTTCCACAATGATGGGAAAACGGATCTCCTGTTCCAACCTAGGGATGGTACATTGGCTGTTTGGCTCTTAAACGGAATCGACCTCGTTTCAGCGGAATTGCTCACCCCAAGTATTGCTGGCCCTGGCTGGAGTGTCGTTGCTACCGGTGATTTCAACAAAGATGGTAAAAGAGACATAATATTCCAGCACACCGATGGTTCGTTGGCGGCTTGGATGATGAACGGCACCACGCTTGTCGATGTAGGGCTCTGGGTGAGTGGACTCGCGGATGTGGGCATCCGCGCTCCGAGGCAAGTTTCATGGAAAGCGGGACAGGGGGAGCGAGGGACAGTCATTCATGCAGGGTGATCATCATGCCGGGTAATCAGCCTTCCATCCGTCCGAATCTTCAGTTAGTCTGTCACGCATGCTCGAAGCAGGCGAAGGCGTGGTCGAAATCAATCCCCCGCTCGGGATTGAACTGGCGGGATTTCATCGGGCCGCTGGCAAGGAGCGGGTCGTGACCGGTATTCGCCAGCGATGCGAAGCGCGCGCGCTGGCGTTGCGCGTGAACAATGTTCAAGCGGCCATTATTTCGCTCGATGTCTGCGGTTTCGCGCGTGACCTTGCGAATCGCGTGAAGCGGGGCGTAGCAACGCGAACCGGCATCCCGGCTGAGAATGTTTTCGTTTGCGCGACGCATACGCATTCGGCGCCGACCTTGCGGTTCTTTCGCCAATGGGGCGCCGTGTCGAAACCTTACGTCGAGTTGGTCGAACGCCGCGCGATTGAAGCGGTCGAGTTGGCGAAGAAGGATCTTGCCGAAGCAGATTGCTAAGTAGGCAAGCAGCGCGTCGTTGGCGGAAATTTCAATCGGACGACCAAGACCTGGAAGACCGACGAGGCATTCACGAAGGATTCCTCGGACAACGAGCGCTGGCTGGACACGATGCTGCACTGCCTCTATTTCCAGCGCGAGGCGACGCAGCGCAGCCTGCTTTGGTATCACTTCTCCGCGCACCCGGTTTGCTTCACCGACGGCAATGCCGGCCCGGACTGGCCAGGCATCGTGGCGGAAAAAATGAAAGCCAGGGACGGCTTGTCCCCGTCGTTTCTGCAAGGTCACTGCGGCGATGTGAATCCCGGCGACGGCAATCCTTCCCTCGGCGATCCGGAGAAAGTTTCCGAAGCGATTTATTCCGCTCTGCATCATGCGACCAATCATTCCGGGTCCGTCAAAGTGGACGACATTCGAGTGATCGGTAGCGAGATCGAAATTCCGCTGGACATCACCCTGCTGCAGGACGAACTGGAGCGCTACCGCAAGGAGCCGGAGAAGTGCAATCAGGGAGAATGGGTCGATGCCGGGTTTGCGAAGGATTGGTTTGAAAGCGCGTCGAAGTGGAATCCGAAGACGACAAGTTATCGCGCACCGATTTCCGCCATGCGCCTGGGCGAGGTTGGATTGGTGTTTCATCCGGCGGAGCTCTTTAGTTGCTACGGTCTGGGAATCCGCCGCGACTCGCCGTTCGCGAACACGCTGGTCGTCGGTTACACGAATGATTTCGTTGGTTACGTGACCGACCCGGCCGCGCTGAAGAACGCCGAGTATGCCGCCGTCGTGGTTCCGAAAATCCTGGACTTGCCTCCATTCAGTTCAGAGGCAGGGCGGCGATTGGCCGCCGAATCGCTGGCATTGTTGGAAAAAGTGGCGACTGAAAAATGAACGCCTTCGAGCCACATCGGATGCCGCTCTTCCCGACCGGGGCGCCGTCTTTAAAAGGGGAATCGCGGCACCGGAGAGTTTGACCAGACGTAACTCTCTCAAATGCATCCGATTACCCGAAACCGGTCTTAGCCCCTGCTTTAGAATTCGTTTTCCCAGTAGCAGCCGACGTGAGGAGGCTCAAATTTTCCTCGGTAATGCACAGGATCGGTTTCAAAAGTGAGCCTCCTCACCTCGGCTGCGACGATTATCAAACACACGGCACTTTTTCAAACCTGCGGCCATCAGGGAAAGCCTGATGCCACAAACAGGGATTCCCTTAATTGACAAACAGGGTCGCTTGTTCGACACTGGCGATCACAATCTTTGCAAAATTCCAGGGCTAAACCACGTAGAGGAGAATCATGACAAAAACGTTATGCGGTTGGCTTGATCGGTTTATTGCCTCTAGGGCCAACGATTGGACTTTGCCCGGCTATGTTTTGCGGTTTTCTATGGGCAAACAAACTTTCAAGCGCATCCCCTGGCAAAGTCCCCGGCGGAAGATCTTCAAACCCGCCGTAAATTATTTCCCTGGGGCGCTTCGGGGAAAAAGCAGCGAACGAAGCGGGGCCTTTTAATAGCGATCCTGCCCGCTCTTCAGCGTCGTGTCTTCTCCTTGAAATGGTCACCCGTGGCAACGGGAGAAAAAGGCGGGATCGCACATGGAATCCAGCTCGTTGCTGCTTGGGCCCAGTGATTTCGTAATTCGTTATTGAGATGACGCCCATTTGACTCGGTTGAGCAAGCCGTCTTTACAACAAATCCACGCCCGCCCAAAAAGCGCCTGCGGACAAATTGGGGGAATTTATTACTGTTAAGATTACACTTATAAAGCTGCCGCACTCTCTCCGCGCAAACCACGAAATTGTCGGCCGAGCTCTCCGGCACGTCGTTAGACCGTTTGTCGCGGCAATGGTTCTATTTCTTTTGGTGGCCAGCGAGGTTTGCGGGCAGGTGGTCACGATCCAGCCACTTCCCTCGCCTGTTTGTGCCGGTGATGCAGTGAGCTTCTCGGTGGTTGTCAGTGGCGCGCTAAGTTATCAGTGGCGCGTGGACCTGGTGCCGCTAAGCGATGGCGGAAACATTCAAGGTTCGATTACATCGACATTAACGATTAATCCGGCATTCCCTGGAGACAATGGCTCCTACGACGTGATAGTGACGGACGATATTGGCCCCACCCCTTCGGCTCCGGCCATCCTGACGGTCAATCCAATTCCCGATGCGACGATCAGTGCGCCAGCCAGCGTTTGTGCCGGCTCGATCGGCAACATTGCATCTGTGGCCGACGCGGGCGTGGGCGCAACCTACACTTGGACGATCACGAACGGAAGCATCACCAGCGCGACCGACGGCTCAACGGTCACGTGGCTCGCAAACGTCACGGGTCCGGTCGTGCTTGGTGTCACTTTGACCAACGGACTTGGCTGTGCGGCGATCAGTTCGTCGAGTGTGTCCGTGAATCCGCCACTCCCCGCGCCGACAGTTGGGAACGATGGCCCGCTCTGCGTGGGCGTAAGCTTAAACCTGACGGCGTCACCATTGCCAGGCGGGTCGTATAGCTGGACGGGTCCGAACGGGTTCACGTCGAGTTTGCAGAATCCGACAATCGCGAATGTGACATTGGGCGAAGCGGGTGACTACTCCGTGATCGCGACTGTCAATGGCTGCGTGTCCACGACGGCAACCACAACGGTCATCGTCAATCCTGCGCCTGTGGTCACGATCAATCCGGCTCCGCAGACGGTCGGGGTTGGCGCTTCGGTGACTTTGACCGCCGCAGCGAGTGGGAGTCCGGCACCAATGGTCCAATGGCAACTGAGCGCCGACGGCGGCGCTACCTTCGCCGACATCGCGGGCGAGACGAGCACAACTCTGACATTCATCACGACCGCCGCGCAGAACGGCAATGAGTATCAAGCGGTGTTCAGCAACATGTGCGGTTCAACACCCTCGGCGGCCGCGGCGTTGACGATCGACGCACCCGCTCCAGCGGCGCCGTCGACCCCGTCCATGACCCCGGGGAGTGATACTGGCAGCTCGAGCACTGATCACATCACCAGTAACACCACGCCCACCTTCACGGGCACGGCGGAAGCTAACAGCACCGTGACGCTCTTCGATGGTGGGGCACAAGTGGGAGTCGGGAGCACGGATGGGAGCGGCACCTACCTCATCACTGTCAGCGCGCTGCCACCAGGCACCCACACCATCACGGCCAGGGC
>JBDTOW010000566.1:0-4035 GCA_039933075.1 Verrucomicrobiota bacterium
AGTTCTTCGTCATTTACACATCAGTGCTGGATTCTGTGACGTTCAGTCGAACATGATTTCACACGGCTTTCTGGAATGGGAAAGCCGTCGCCGCACTGTCCACCAGCTCGGTGATCTGCCTCGTGAAGGAAGGCATCTCAATAAAAGTCACCACGGGAGTATATTACAGAGTAACACAATTGCGAGTTCATCCCAATTCTCGATCATTCTGGTCGAACCACCTACCGGTCGATTGAAGGGAGGAGCTAAAATCTGAACCAATTTTTTGGGGACAGTTGGGGATAAATTTTCTTCGTTGATGCGCAAAAACCATCTTGAGCTCAGATCTTCCAAAAAACAAAAACCACAAAATCATTCGGGCTCGTTAGGGTTTTCAAAATTCCTGACAATTTCTGACAAAAAATGTTCGTTTTAAGCACCTGTTCTTTCGTTCGACGCAAGATTTCCTGCTCAGGTGATTCCGCGCCGACAATCATTGGGAGAAGCTGCTGCGCGATCTCGTCGATTGGCTATTTTCGTGGATTCAGTCCGTAATCAGAATCTCATCTGAAAAATAAACATGACGGAGTGCGTCTTGACACCTTCAAAGGCGATTGGGAGATTCGGGCCCCGGTCCGGATAAACCGGCGGATAGTTGAAGGAGGAATCTTCGGTGGCGAAGTACTTGTAGCCAACACCCATCAACATCGACCCGTTCAACCGGAACTGCAATCCGGCAGACGCCTGCCAGGCGAAAACCGTGTCGGAGTCGCTGCCGAACACGCTCACGCGGTTGTTCCCAAAACCATCGGTGTCAAGGACGGTGACCGAACCGCCCCCGCCGACGCTGATGTACGGAACAACGATGGTGCGCGGAATGGGAAAGGACAATGTGACGTTCGCAAGGAACGAAAGGTTGTCGAGGTAGGTGTGGTCGGTGAAGTACCCAGGAACGGACTTGATTTCCGCACCCACGCCCCCGAATTCAAAGTCCGTGGCGATGTACTTGTTAAAGGCGTAACCAATAGCCGCGTCGGCGACCAAGCCCGTGTTGAATTCCACCGTTTTGCCGGTGGGCTCGCCGAATTGGGTGAGCCGGCCGTTCTCAAAAAAGGACGGGCCAGCTCCGACACGGAAGTAAGGGCCGACACCTTCGCTGCTGAATTGGGAATATTGCGCCTCAGCCGTGAACGCCCCCAGGCACAAGGCCAACGAAACAATTGATATTGATAGGAATTTGCTTTTCGACTCTCCGCAGACGACGGATAGATGCCTTTCCATCGGATTCATTGGAGGTGATTTTCTCCCTGTTTTCGCCGGCTGGCAAGCTCCGTTTGGCAGCTTTGGCAGATTCGGCTTCGCGTTTTGTCACGCAATCGAGGGCGTCGAGGATGCGTTGGGGAATCTTGGGGAATCCGCTCTGCCCGCTTTAACACTTGACGAATCGTGTTGAGGCTATCTAAAAGGTCCGGAAACTTGGGCACCGGATAGTCGTCACAGGCCGCTTGGTTACAGCACACTATAATACACGCTTTTTGGAAGATGGTGATTAACTGGCAAGTAAGTTTCCCATGGCTGTAAAAGTTCGTCTTGCAACCCAGAGTGACGCTCCGCAATGGATCGAGCTTCTCTCGGCCTCCCTCGGCGAGGATTACCCGGCAAAAGAAGTGTACGACCTCGCGTGGGTCGGCGCCCAACTCGGTTCCGAGTCGGGACATGAGACGTGGGTGGCGGAAGCCGAAGGCAGCTTGTGCGCCGCGATCAGCTTGCTCAAACCGGCCGACGAAAACACCAATCCCATCGTGAACCTGGGTCGCTGTCTGAATCGCCCCGGCAGCTACGGGGACGGTTCGGCGGAAGCGCTCCTGCAAAAGGTCAATAAAATTGGCCGGGAGCGCCAGCAGATGATTGTGGCCCGGGTGACCGCGACCGACACTCGCCCGCAGATTCTCTTCGAGAGTTCGGGTTTTGTTTGCGCTGGTTTCCAGCCGGCGAAACATTTACTGAAGACACGCCGCGGGTTTCTGTTTTATCTGTCTCCGGCAAACCCTGTGCTGGTCACTCGCTCGCCACTCTCGGATTCGCTCTCCCAGATCAGCGAATTAGCCACCCTCGTCTTGGAAAGTCTGAAGATTCCGACGAGCTTGACGGCAAGAGACGGAGTCACTGGTTATCCGTTGAGTTCGGATCTGACGATTCACGATGCCATTTTCGACGATTTTGAACTCTGGCGCCTGCAGGCCCAGTCGACCAATCCGGTGCGGGAAATTTCCAGCGGATTCAACCGAGGCGCTGGCCTGATGAGGATTCCTACCGGGTCGCCGTTTCGCGCGATGCTCGGCCAGCGCGACGCTCAGATCGTCTCGGGACTCGCGTATTTTTACGACGAACATGACCGTTGCGTACGCATCCTGGACGCATTCGCATCAGACTTTCTTTCGGTCGGTCCATTATTGGCGCAGGTGATTAAGATTGCCCACGAGCAGATAAGCGCCGACTACGTTGAAGTCGACATCCTGATGAACGCGCGGCGCCTGCTCAAATCCGCTGAACAACTCGGTTTTGTGCCGGTGGCTTACCTGCCGGCGTTCTGCTCGTTTCAAGCCCACTACGCGGACGTCGTGAAGATGGTCAAGTTGAACCTGATGCACGCGCCGGAGGAGTTGAGTTTGACTGCGCATGCGGCCAACGTGGTGAAGCTGATCGACTCAAACTTTCAGGATCTGAAAGTGGGCGTCGCAGTGGTCAACCTGCTTCGGTCGCTGTCGATTTTTGCGGGCCTGGGCGATGGGGAATTGAGGAAGATGGGCCGGTTGTTTTCGCAAAAGCTCTTTCGTTCAGGCGAGACTGTTTTCAAAAAAGGAGATGCCGGAACTGAAGCCTACATTGTCCTGCGCGGCCAGGTGGACATTTTGCTGGACGAAAAGCCGGTGCCGATCGCCGCCATTCAGAGCGGACAGATCTTTGGCGAACTGGCGTTCCTGGATGGATCCGTGCGGCTGGCCACAGCGGTTGCCAGCCAGGCGAGCATTCTGCTCGTTATGCAGCGCACTGCTTTTAACGATCTGGCTCAAAACGAACCGCATCTCGGGATGGTTGTGCTTCGAAACATCGCCAAGGACCTTTCGAACAAGCTCCGCCGGACGACGAGTGAAGCTTTCGACATAGGAAAGTAGGCCACGCCGCCGGATGAATTTCGGCCTACCAGGAAACCGCCACACTCAGTTTGTTTCCAAAACGGTTCGTATAAAATAGCTGTTTGTTGGCGGCTCCGTATTCGTGAACCAGCCGGGTAATCTTGACGTCGAAACAGCAGTATTCCGCGATCTCAAGCAACTTGCCCTCCCGAAACCAACGGATGGCCTGCATTCCTTCCGCCGTTTTCTCGGCGCCGAGCGTCGCCGCGGCAATCGAGTCCAACGATAGCCGGTGGTTCAGCTTTTTCTGCAATTCGACCAGCATATCCAGCATCGGGACTTGGGTCAAATCCATGACGCTATAACCGTGCAAAACCTCATAGTCGAAGCGCAACTGGTTGAAACCGACAATCAAATCGGCTCGTTGAAGTTCGGTGATTAAATCGTCGATCTGCTTTTCGCCATAGATTTTGTAGCCGCCGCGTGTCGTGCTGTAGGTGACACCGACGCTCATTCGCATATCACAAATACGATCCCAGCCACCCACATCGTCGGCTGATTTCTGCGTCTCGAGGTCGAAGTAAACAATGTTTTTCGCGGCGCCCATCGAGCAACTCTAATCACCCTGAAGTTCCCGGCAAAACAAAAGTCACTTGATCTGATGCAATTCCTCGTTGAACGCCGATCCGACGTCTTTGGCGCCCACGGAATGACAACTCCTGGAGCTTTCCCAAATATCCGCTTCTCAACTCGACGCTGACTGTCTAAGGTCTTTGCATGAAACATGCGGGTGAGGCTGCCAAAGCCGCGCGGAAACTAATTCTTTGGACTTTCATCATTCTCGTTTTCATTGTTGTGGGTGGCGTGTTGGCGGTGGTTTTGGGGTCGGTGATCGCCTCGGTAGCCGGGTTTCTGCTGG
>JBDTOW010000567.1:0-4030 GCA_039933075.1 Verrucomicrobiota bacterium
CAAACCACTTCCCAAAGAGCCGCTCTTTTGGCTCAAAGCGCCAACGTCGTTAATACCGGACGGTGGCAAGATCGAAATCCCGTTTTCTCACCATCGCACGGATTTCGAAGCCGAACTTTGCATTGTCATCGGCCGGCGGATGCGGAACGTGACCCCCGCCGCGGCCGCGCGGTACATTTTCGGTTACACCGCGGCTCAGGACATCAGCGATCGCACGATCCAGAATTCCGAAAGCCAGTGGGCCCGCTGCAAGTCCTTCGACACGTTCACACCTTTGGGGCCATACGTGGAAACCAAAATTGATCCACACGAGTTGACGATTCAACTGTTCCAAAATGGGCAACTTCGCCAGAATTCGAATACGAGCCAGCTCATCTTTAACTGTTTCGAACTGGTCAGCTTCATCTCCACCAATATGACTTTGCTCCCCGGCGACATCGTCCTCACCGGGACCCCAAGCGGTGTCGGGCCGATTGAATCAGGCGACCGTCTGGAAGTCCGGATTCAGGGACTTGCTCCGCTGGTAAATACAGTGAAGTAAATGGTGAGTCGCCGCCTTGGGAAAAGCGGCAGCCTCTGATTCGAATCGTCAATCGAGCTCCTTTGGACATTCCGCACCCTTAATTCTTTATTCTCATGCGCTGGACGCAAACTTTTATTCCGACCCTCAAAGAAACTCCGGCTGACGCGGAGATTACCTCGCACAAACTCTTGCTGCGCGCCGGTCTCATTCGCAAACTGACCGGAGGACTTTACACGTTTCTCCCGCTCGGACTTCGCGCGCTGCGCAAAGTCGAGAATATCGTCCGGGAGGAAATGGACCGCGCTGGAGCCCTCGAAGTCCTGATGCCGGCGCTGCAACCGCCCGATATCTGGCACCAGAGCGGCCGCTACGAAACCATGCGTGACGTGCTCTTCCGGATGCACGATCGGGCAAAGAAAGAGTGGATTCTTGGGCCGACACATGAAGAGGTGATGACCACTTTGGTGGCCGGCGAGATCAATTCCTACCGGCAGTTGCCGAAAATCTTTTATCAGATCCAAACCAAGTTTCGCGATGAGATCCGCCCGCGCTTTGGCCTGATGCGCGCAAAAGAGTTCATCATGAAAGATGCCTACAGCTTCGATGTGAACGACGAAGCAGCGCAAGTCAGCTACCAGAAAATGTACGACGCCTATGTCCGTATTTTTCAACGGTGTGGTTTGCAAATCCTTTCTGTAGAAGCAGATACCGGCGCTATGGGCGGCAAGTTTTCCCATGAATTCATGGTGCCGGCCGAAACTGGCGAAAACGAAATCGTCTATTGCGAAGCCGGAGACTACGCCGCGAACATTGAAAAAGCCACCAGCCGCGGACCGCTTTTGCCGACGCCAAAGACCGCCCCAGGAGAGACCGCAACTCACCATCATCCGCAAAAATTTCCAACGCCAGGCGTCGTGACCATTGAAGCCTTGACCCAGCCGCCGTACAACGTCACCGCCGATCAGCAAATCAAGACTTTGATCTATCGGGTCGAGGACAAGCTGGTATTGATCCTGGTGCGTGGAGATGATCAGGTCAACGAAGCCAAGCTGGCCGGCGTGCTGGGCACCGCTACATTTCAGACGGCTACGGCAGAAGAGATTTTCGCGAATCTGGGTGCGCATCCGGGAAGCCTGGGTGCGGTTCACGTGACAAAGATTCCCGTTTACGCGGATGCGATCCTCCGAGACGCTGCCGGCATGACCACCGGCGCCAATGAGGATGGTTTCCACTACTCCAACGTATTGCTCAGCCGCGACATTGGCGTGACGCACTGGGCCGACTTGCGTACTGCACGAGTGGGCGAGGCATGTGTCTGCTGTGGGAAACCGCTCAAGATCCGCCGGGCGATCGAAGTCGGCCACGTCTTCAAGCTGGGCACCAAATATAGCGAGAAGTTGAACGCCCTGTTTCTTGATGAATCAGGAAAGCAACACCCGGCGACAATGTGCAGCTACGGCATTGGCATAACGCGCACGCTCCAGGCGATCATCGAGCAGTCTAACGACAAGGATGGCATCATTTGGCCGTTGGCGACAGCCCCTTGCGTCGTTTGCATCACGCCTTTGGGTATTGCGCCGGGTGGAGCCGTCATGACGCTGGCCGAAAAACTTTACGCCGACCTCGCCAGCCACGGAGTGAATGTGATTCTTGACGACCGTGATGAGCGCCCTGGAGTCAAATTCAAGGATTCCGAACTGGTCGGTTTCCCAATCCGCCTGGCCATCGGCGAAAAATCTCTGGCGAAAGGCGAAGTTGAACTGAAGCGCCGCGGCGGCGCGTTAACTTCGGTCAAGGCAGACGAAGCCGTTGCGAAGGTTCTGGCGCTCCTCGAGCCTGAACAAGAGTCAGCAGACTAGCCGGATCCTGACGATCCACTGTTCCTCCGTGTGCATCTAAACGCACATTGTCTTGGTTTTTGTTTTAACTAATCTTTGACGTATAAAGCCAGTGTTGATAGTATGATCTTGATTCCAACAAGACGAACTTCAGACTCTATGAAAACTATCTTTAGCGAGCCGTTTCCGAAGAATTCAAAACCCCACGCGTGTCGCGGTTTCACTTTGATCGAATTGCTGGTGGTCATTGCTATCATTGCAATTCTGGCGAGCATGCTGTTGCCCGCGTTGGCCAAATCAAAAACCAAGGCTCAAGGGATTTTCTGCATGAACAACGGCAAGCAGATGATCCTTGCCATGCATCTGTACGCGGGAGACTTCAACGATTACTTGCCGCCCAACCCTGACGATGGAAACACCACTCCTTATCATAACTGGTGCCCCGGCCAGGCGGGCGGCGGAGGTGCCGAAGAATTCAACCCGGAGATTCTCGATGATCCTACGCGTTCGCTCCTGGTTCCTTATGGAGCCAACCACGCCCTTTTTAAGTGTCCGGCGGATAAGCGACTCGGGAAGTATTCAGGAAAGCGAACAGATATCAAAGGACAGAAGGTCCAGGCCGCGAGGACGTTTTCCATGAGCCAGGCCGTCGGCACCGATCCTAATCCTCCTAGCAATGGCAAGTTGGCGGTGAACGGCCCATGGTTGGACAATAATCATGGTCACACACGCGGGAAAACATGGCGCGTTTTCGGCAAGATGGACGATTTCGTCGATCCGGGTCCCGCGTCAACGTGGGTGTTGCTGGACGAAGAATCGGCCAGCCTCAACGACGCTGGTTTTGCCGTGGGAATGGCGACAGCCGAGTGGATCGACTGGCCCGGTACCTATCACAACTTCGCTTGTGGCTTTGCTTTTGCCGACGGCCATTCGGAGATCCATAAGTGGAAAGATGGACGGACTCGGGTAATCAAAGGTAATGTTTCTCGAAAGCCGGTCCCCGGCAGTGTCGATTACCTTTGGATAGCTCAAAGAACGTCAGCCCTTATAAAGCCGAAACCCTAGACAATGCCGCTTTTGCCGCGGCTTCCGCTGAGGAATCGCATAATCAATTAGAGTTGCCTCAACTCCTGATTTCTTAAACTCAATGAAAACAACTAACGTGAAATCCTTTCGGCCAGTCTCGGGCGGCGTTCTCCGCCGTGGTTTCACTTTGATCGAACTACTGGTGGTCATCGCCATCATTGCCATTCTTGCCAGCATGTTGCTGCCGGCATTGGCGAAGGCCAAAACGAAAGCGCAAGGCATCCAGTGCTTGAGCAACAACAAACAGTTGATGCTGGCGTGGATCCTCTACTCAGGCGATCACAATGAATGGCTGGTGCCGAATGAAGATAATCCGACCGGCGGCTGGATCCGGGGATGGCTGGACTACGCCGGCGCACCAGATAACACAAATATTCTTTATCTGATCGATCCCAGATATGCCAAACTTTCCAAGTACACGGGCACGCCAGGCGTTTACAAGTGCCCGGCCGACCAAAGCAAGACCCGAGGTCGAACCGGTCCGTCTCGCGTCCGGAGCTTGGCCATGAGCCAGGCGGTGGGTCCAAACAACAATTATACGGATGCCGGTCGAGGCGGATGGTTGCCTCACCCGCCCTATCGG
>JBDTOW010000568.1:0-4019 GCA_039933075.1 Verrucomicrobiota bacterium
CCGCCAGATCGTGGCAGGCGCCGGTAAATATGCCGTGGAAGAGGAGGACCGGTTTGTCGAACCCGCTTTTCAAATTTCGCAGCGCAGCGATTTCATCAGCGAACTTCAAAGTGTCGACACCATGCAACGACGGCCCATCGTCAACACCCGTGACGAACCTCACGCCGATCCGAAAGTCTTTCGCCGCTTTCACGTGATTATTGGGGATGCGAACATGTCGCCGTTCGCGACGAGACTGAAGGTTGGCACGACGGCATTGGTGCTCGAAGCGCTGGTTCGGGACCCACGGCGAGGGCTGCCGCAGTTGGCCGATCCGCTGGAGGCCTTGCAGTCGATTTCACGAGATCGATCGTTCGAATGGGAAGTGCGTCTGGAGGGTGGGGGCCCGTCGACGGCATTGGAGATCCAGCGCACCTACCTCAACGTGGCGCGGCAAGTGTGCGATCTGAGTTCCCCAAGCAAAGCCTCTCTGCTGGCTGACTGGGAATCGGTGCTGAATGATTTGGAATCCGATGTAATGGCATGCCGAAACCGATTGGATTGGGTCGCCAAACTCGGTTTAGTGCGCGACTTCCAGGCCGAACAAAATCTTGCGGACGACGATCCCTGGTTGCAGAGCCTCGATTTGGAGTATCACCGGCTCGATCTGACCGAGGGATTGTATTACGGGCTGGAGCAGGCGGGCGCCATGCTGGGAGTGCCGGACGACGGCTTCGTGTGGCAGTCGGTTTCGCAACCTCCACGGACCACCCGCGCCTACATTCGCGGACGATGCATTCAGAAGTTTGCGTCCGCGGTGGTGGCCTGTCAATGGGACCATATTACGTTGCAAGGCAAGAATGGTCCGATCAAAATTTCGTTATTGGATTTATTCGCGCCAGAAGACATCCTACGTTATGGAATCGCCGTCGACGCGGCATCAACACCCGATGACTTGCGAAAATTAACTCTAACCTGAATCCTAAACATAATTGTCGTATGCCAGACCAAGCACAGAAAACGCGACCGGTTACTCCAGGTCCGAGCGGCGGTGGCGATGGCCCCAGTGCTCCGAAGGTGGACAAACCAAACACTGAGGAATTGCTTAAACGGATGCGCAAGGTCGACCCCGACCAGGCCAGACGTTACCGTCAGCGCACCGGCCAATGAGCAAATCCGTATCGATTGGAGGCGATTTTTTATCGCTGATCGCCAGCCAATCTATTATTCCAGCGCGAACGGAAACGGCATCCACCGCGCTTGTGCAGACGCAGGCGACAACCGTATTTTCGTTTCATTATGCCGGGGGAGCGCTGATGGCAGGAGATCGTCGCGCAACCGCGGGCAACGTCATTGTGACCGACCGCGTCGACAAAGTGATCGAAATCGACGCAACTTCCCTGCTGGCCATCGCGGGCGTGCCGGCGACCGCGTTTGAGATGGCGCGAGTCCTGCAGACCTCCTTCGAATACTATCGCCGCAGTCAATTACAGCCGCTCAGCCTTCCAGCCAAAGTGCGGGCGCTGGCCCGTCTGTTGCGAGAAAATCTTCCGATGGCGATGCAGGGTGTCGGCATCGTTGTGCCATTATTTGCCGGTCTGGATCAAACGGTATCGCCTGCCCAGCCGCAGATTTTCTTTTACGATCCCCTGGGGGCGCAGTTTCAAGCGGTCGGTCACGCGGCTTCGGGTTCGGGTGCCGGGACGATCCGGAGTATCTTAAGTTTCCAGGAACGTTACGGCACGCCGCGTCCGTCCCAGATGAATCTCGAGCAGGCGGTGCAATTTGCTTTGCGGCTGCTTCTAGTGGCTTCGGAATTTGACTCGGCTACGGGCGGGGTAAATCCGGAGACGCAAACGTTTGCAACCATCAAAATCTTGAATGAGCAGGGGGTGCAGGACGTCAGTTTCGTGCAGCAAGCGGAGTTTTTGAAGTTATGACCGAGGAGCCGTACCGTTGGCTGGAGGCGGTGGCAAACCGCCGCGAGTATGTGCGGGAACAGCTAAAGGGCGGCTCGCCGGCATTCGCGGCCAGTTTGCCGGAAGGCATCCTTCTACTCAGCGTTGGAGCCGGGCAATCGAAAGTGTTCGAGTTGTTCGACCGCCACGCGCTTACCGGCCTTGGGCATCCGGCGGATCTGGAAAAGATCAGGCAGGCAGCGATTGATGCGGCGCATATGGAGGCATTCACTCGCGCTCCCGAGGACGTGAGTCTGAGGCGGCTCGTTAGCTTTGGTCTGAGTCCGCAATTGAAGACGAATTTCGAACAAATTTTCAGCGCGCCATTTCTGGTCGAGTTATTGTTGGCGGAAGTCGGTCATGAGCCTGGTCAGGACGTGCTCCTCCGATTGCATTTCGATGGGGCATTTCACTTTCAGTCCAACGGAACGGTTGTTGCCGCGAGTCAGCCTGAGCCTGAGGCCGCCGCCCAAAAGTGGCTCAATGCCGGACTGGCCGGCAAAGCGAATCGCAGCGAAGTAGCTGAAATCTTGCTGCAGGCGTGGTGGTGTTTGACAGAAAACAAGGCGTTCACGGAATCCCTGCCATCGGAAAAGGAGCGTCGCGATGGCTGGCGTGCGGCGGTGAGTGGCCGGGTGGTGGAGATGGGCTGGCTCGCGCGTGTGTGTCAGCGTTCGGCGCGGTATCAGAATCTAACTTTGGCTCAAGTGGGCTTATGAATCGGATTGTCGGATTGGAGACAGAATACGGTTGTTTGGTTAACGATCCGGTCGGGCCGCCCAGCGCAGTCGGGCGGGTCCGCAATTGGATTTTCGACAAACACCGCCTCGGATTGGCCGACTTGCACCAACGCGATTGGGACGAACCGGCGGGCAATGGAGGTTTCCTGTTTAATGGCGGACGCACCTACGTCGACATGGGCCATCTGGAGTATTGCACGCCGGAATGCCTTTCTCTCCGCGACCTGCTTCTTTACGATGAGGCTGGGGATGCCATCCTGACGCGCGCGGCCAAGGAATTGAAAATGACGGACCAGGTGAGTTTCATTCGCAACAATATCGACCACTATTCAGGAGCTACATTTGGCTGCCATGAAAATTATTTGGTCCGGCGTTCAGCGCCGCTTACCGAGGCGAACGTCTTGTCATTGCTGACGTTCCTGACGCTTCGGGTTTTGTATGCGGGAGCGGGCAGGGTCGGATCGACACCCGGCGCCGAGCTGCGCGGTGACCTGAATCGCCGTGGTTCGAACCCGCATTTTCAAATCAGTCAACGCGCGGACTACATCACCAACGAACTTTTCGAGTGGGTACAGTTCAATCGCGCGATCATCAATACGCGTGACGAACCGCTCGCCGACGGCCGGAAATACCGCCGGCTGCATCTCTTGCACGGCGACACCAGCGTTTTGCCAGCCACGCTATTGCTCAAAGTGGGGACGACCGCGCTGATGCTGGACCTGTTGGAATTGGATCGCATGCCCAAGGTCGCCCTGGCGGATGCGGTGATGACGTTTCACACGCTGTCACACCAGCCGGATGGTCCGTGGATTGTTCCGCTTACCGACGGTCGCTCGGTGAATGCGGTGGAGCTGTTGCAGGAGTTTTACGAACTGGCGCGAAGCGAATTTCGCGGACGTGACACCGAGACGGACGATTTGCTCAATCTGTGGGAGAATACGTTGTGGGACCTGGCGCGAAGCCCCGAAGCTTTGGTCGGCAGGGTGGATTGGATCACCAAACGCTGGCTGTTTCAACAGTTCATCGATCAAGAAAGGATCTCGTGGTCCGATCCGTGGTTGAAGTCACAGGACCTGGAGTTTCACCAGGTCGACCCGGCGCGACTCACCCGGCACGATCAGATCCTTGGCGACGTGAGAGCTGGCACCGTCAACGACCATGACGATGAAGTCGCGTCGATGTGCCGCACTGACATGAGCGAGGAACTCGCTCATGTGGGCGGTGTTCATTTGCGACGTGATCATCCAGTCGAGCCGACCCTGCAGCGGGCTGACGGCGCCGTAGACGTATACGAATTCACGTTCATAGCCGTTGCACACAGTCGGTCGCAGGGGCTTCTCGG
>JBDTOW010000569.1:0-4006 GCA_039933075.1 Verrucomicrobiota bacterium
GATCGGCACGGGCGAGAGTTGGTCGCGTTTCGCGGACAGGACGTTGAGGCGCATCCGGGGTTTAATGTCGTGCTGACCATCGATGCGGTTCTCCAGCATATCGTCGAATCTGAGCTTGCCGAAGCGATGGTGAAACACAGTCCGCGGAGCGCGTCGTGCATCGCCGTGCGACCCAAGACTGGTGAAATCCTGGCAATGGCTACACTGCCCAATTTTGATCCGAACAATCCGGGAATCGCGAAGCCAGAATTCCTGCGCAACCGCGCGGTTCAGGAAATTGCGGAGCCGGGATCGACGTTCAAGATCGTTGTTGTCGCCGCTGCTCTCCAGGAGCGCATCGTTTCGTTGGAAGACCGGTTTGATTGTGAGCAAGGCAGGTTTGTCTTTGCGGGCAAGGTGCTTCGGGACCATGAACGGTATGGTGTGCTTTCGGTCGAGAACATCATTACCAAATCTTCGAATATCGGCGCGGCCAAGATTGGCATCAAGCTGGGACCCGAACGCCTGTTGCAGTACATGCGCAACTTTGGTTTTGGTCAACGGACCCTCATCCCGCTGCCGGGTGAGGGATTTGGAATTGTCCATCCACTTAAACAATGGACCAGGCTCTCAATTTCACGAATTCCGATGGGACACGAAGTTGCCGTAACACCATTGCAAATGGTGATGGCGATGAGCGCGATCGCGAATAACGGCCGATTGATGCGGCCCATGTTGTTCGATCGGCTTGAAGATGAACGCGGGAAAGTGGTCGCAAAATACCAGCCGCAGGTAGTCCGCGAAGTGGTTCAGGAAAACACCGCCAGGCAGATGGTCGAAGCGCTCAAAACGGTCGTGTCCACCAACGGCTCGGCTAACGCGGCGCGGCTCGATTACTTCACGGTGGCCGGCAAGACCGGCACGGCTCAAAAGCCCGGAGGACCGACCGGTTATCTCGAGGGACAATATTTTTCATCCTTCATCGGATTTTTCCCGGCCGATGAGCCCGAGATCTGTATCTCAGTTGTATTGGACGAACCCAGGCACGGGTATTATGGCGGGAAAATTTCCGCGCCAATTTTCAAGAACATCGCCGAACGCGCGGCCAGCTATTTGAATATTCGGCCGGATATCGGACCCCCGGAATCGTTGGAAATGGCCGGGCGCGGAACTCGGACAATTGCCGGCCCCGATGATTAGAATGAAGCGCCATGCAACTTAGAGAATTACTCGCCGAAATCCCCGCATTAGGCACCCAGGGATCGCTGGAGCGGGAGATCGCTGGCATCAGCTACGATTCCCGTCGAGTTACTCCCGGCATGGTCTTCGTTGCGCTGCCTGGACGGAACGCGGATGGGCATGAGTTCATCATGAACGCCATCGAACGAGGGGCCGCGGCGGTGATCTGCGAGCAGAACGGTTTCGTGTCGCCGCGCACCACAAAAATAAAAGTCGCCGATGCGCGCGAAGCCCTGGCGAAAGCCGCCGCCGCGTTCTACCAGCATCCAAGCCGGGAATTGAAAGTGGTGGGAGTTACCGGCACGAACGGCAAGACGACTGTAGCCTTCATGATTAAGGAGATCTTGAAAGCGGCCAGCATAAAGACCGGCTTGATTGGAACGATCCGTTACGAAATCGGCGATCGGATTCTTCCCGCGCAGCGCACGACTCCCGAGTCGCTCGAGCTTCAGGGAATGATGGCCCAGATGGTTCACGCTGAGTGCCGGGCGTGCGTCATGGAGGTCAGTTCGCACGCGCTGGAACAGAAGCGCGTCAAAGGAGTCGAGTTTGACGTCGCGATTTTCACCAACCTCACCCAGGACCATCTCGATTATCACGGCACAATGGACGCATATTTTCGGGCGAAGCAAAAACTTTTTACCGGATTGCACCAAAGCTGCAAGCCTGGCGCGGCGATTATCAACATCGATGACGCTTACGGTGAGCGCCTGGCTCACGAGGTTCACCCCGAAATCATGTTAACCTATGGGTTGGACGAGGCCGCCAAGATTCGGGCGTCGCAAATCCAACTCGGAGGCGACTCGACGCGAATGTTGGTCGAAACGCCCGCCCGGAGCTTCCCGTGCTGTATCCCGTTAATCGGACGTCACAACGTCTACAATGCTCTTGCCGCAATTGGGGCTGGCCTGGCCTTAAATGTCGATCCCGCAGCGATCCAGACTGGCTTGAGCGGAATGCCCAAGGTTCCGGGGCGTTTAGAGAGCATTGCGCTGGGACAGCCTTTCGGGGTTTTCATTGATTATGCCCACACTGATGATGCTTTGAGGAACGTATTGAACACGGTGCGAGAGATCACGTCCGGACGATTGATCCTGGTCTTTGGCTGTGGCGGGAACCGTGACGCTGGAAAACGGCCGAAAATGGGCGCAATTGCCGCGCGATTGGCGGATCTCACGGTCATCACCAGCGACAATCCGCGAAAAGAAATCGCCGCCACGATCGCTTCACAGATCGAGGAGGGCTATCGCTCGATATGCGCGAATGGCTCTCGGATCGAACTGGACCGTTCTCGTGCTATCGACGACGCGGTTCGCGCCGCAAAACCCGGCGACACCGTTTTGATCGCTGGCAAAGGCCACGAATCCTACCAGGAATTTGAGGACACGATTGTCCCGTTTGATGATGGGGTTCATGCTCGGGAAAGTTTGGAAGCATTGGGTTACGGACGAAACAATCAGGCAACAGATTGAAAGAAATCGTTACAATTGTAGCGCCGGATGGCCGCAAGATCCGTGCGACATTCGACGGATGGCAGTGGCTCGGTGACAGCCACGGGATGCAACCCCAGATTACGCTCCGCCAGCCGGCCCCGCCCGTTACACGGGCGACCAATTCCACCACTTACGCGGTTTCTCTGGCCGCTGCCGGTTACATATTGCCCGATTTCGGGGCCCCCACCGATTGAGTGAAGATGAGCGCCTCTATCGAATTACACCATTCAGATTTAAAAGCGAGAGCTGCCGTGCGGACCTCAACGATGGGCCGGGAGGCGAGGTTAATCAGAAACGGGTCTGCCGCGCTCTCGCTTTCGAGACTTGGAGTATGCCGTCTTGGGCGGCGTGTTTGTCCCCCGCGGCTCGGCGCGAGAGGAGGTGCGCCGGGTCGCCTCCTCCGAAAACCTGAACCGATGCAACGCAATGCCTGAACTAATGGAAACGCGCTGCTTGAAATACGTGGCCGAGAGTTGCGACGGACAAATCATCAACGGAGCTGATGACTGCTCCATACACCGGATCTGTACCGACTCGCGCAAGGTTCGGGAGGGCGATCTATTTGTCGCGCTGACAGGTGACCATTTTGACGGGCACGACTACGTTGTTGACTCCGGCCGAAATGGGGCCGCAGCAGCTCTGGTTGAGCGAGGCAAAGGGCGAGCGGCGAGGCAACTGCCATTGGTCCTGGTAGCGGATACCCGAGTGGCCCTGGGAAAACTGGCCTCGCAATACCGCCGCGATTTCAATCTCCCCATTGTCATTGTGGGCGGGTCGAATGGAAAAACCACTACCAAGGAATTGATTGCGTCCGTTCTACGACAGCGCTTCAATACTTTGGCAAGCGAGGCCAGCTTCAACAACGACATCGGTGTTCCTTTGACCCTGTTGAGTTTGGAGGACGCGCATCAAATCGGCGTGCTGGAAGTTGGAACCAACCATCCCGGCGAACTCGCGCCGCTTGTCCGGATGATCCAACCACAATTCGGCGTCGTTACAACCATTGGCCGCGAGCATCTGGAATTTTTCGGGAACCTTGCGGCTGTTGCGCAAGAAGAAGGGTGGCTGGCCGAGTTGTTGCCAGCGGAGGGCAAGCTTTTTATTGGCGGTGATGGCCATTGGTGCGACACGGTCGTTCAGCGGGCGTGCGCCAGCATAATTCGTTTGGGAACGGCAGAGACAAACGACTGGCGCGCCACCAGGATTCGAGTGGATGGGCTGGGCACCACATTCGACGTCAAGTCGCCGATGCCTCCGCTGAACGGTTGCTATCGCATCAATTTGTTAGGGCGGCA
>JBDTOW010000570.1:0-4002 GCA_039933075.1 Verrucomicrobiota bacterium
ATTGGCGGCGTCCGACCAGTTCCGACCGAAGGTCTTTAAATAATCCAGGCTCAACGGCGTGAAAACCATTCCACCATAAACGAAATAGCGCGGCAGCACGTCATATTGGTTGCCGGCGGCAGCATCGCCTTTGTAAACGTAACCCGGTAAAGCGATATTCGTTTGTTGGCCGTCGCGCCAAATCTTTAAATCCAACGCCTCGCCGTTTTGCGCAAATTGAAAGGCAGCCGCGACGAAGATCCGGTTCCCTTGATACAAAGTCGTGCCGTCGCTGCCGACCTTGTATGGGCCCACCTGCAAGAGCACGTCGTCCTGCCGCAGTGCTTTCTCGGTGGTCGGAATCGGCAGCAGGCTATCGATTCGCGCGCCCTGGCCGTCGTCGGGAAGCTTGAGGCATCGACGATACGCCGGATTCTCGAGCGGCACCAAACGAATGCCAGCCTGAGGAAATCCTTCGTAGGAGCCACCTTCAATATCCTTGAGAAAATGCTGTATCACGGGCGGCGCAATGAAAAACCCCGCGTTCTCCAGGCCGGGCATTCCTTGAAAGGCAATGCCGACAACTTGATCGTCCTGGATCACTGGCCCCCCGCTATTGCCCGGATTGATCGCCGCGTCCGTTTGCACGCCCAAATAAGAGCGGTTGCCGATGTGCACGTAACTCTGCATTTCGATGCGGGAAACCACGCCGCGCGTATAGGAGATTTGTTCACCACCTGCCGGGTAACCATAGGTCGTCACCGTCGATCGCACTTTCGGCAATTCGCCCAGGCTGAGCGGTTCCATGCCCTCGAAGAACCTGTCGTCATCAACTCCCAGGAGGGCAATATCGCAATCGTGAGCGATAAAGAGAATCCGGGCGGCGTACGGACGCGGGTCCTGGTATCGCTTGATCAAAACCTGTTTCGCCCAGCTCACAACATGGGCGTTGGTCATGATCCGCTTGCCCCTGATGAGAAAACCGGAACCCGATCCCTTGCGAACGGAGTCAAACCGCCACGGCGCGTCCCACACCGGTTGCTGGCTGGAAGCAATGATTTGAACCACCGATTTTTCCGGATCGGCACAGAACCCTGAGGAAACAAACATCGCGAAAAGGCAAAGAGAGAAAACACGCTTAATCACGCGCCGAAAATGCGGAGGCATCGAAGAATGGTCAAGCACGAAGAAAACAGAAAGCCATACGCGCCGTACGCAGAGAGAGTTTCTTCGTCGGGCATTGAAGACTAGACGAAGACATCAGAAATTTAGCCTCGGAATGCAATGAATCAACACGGTCTTTGTTGATCGTCGATTATCCATGTGAGCCACGGGTAAAAATCAGAGAGACCTGCTTACGAGATTTGCCGCAGTGGAATCTATTGTTCCCGCGAATGTCGATTTCACTTTACACCCGCAGTTGCTGCTGCTTCCGGGTCAGTCTTCATTAGCGCATCTCTCGCCGAGACACGCACACGAGGTTCGTGGTCGTCGATTGCTTTTAGCAATAACGGGACAGTTGATCTGGCCGTTCGTTGGTTCTTCTTGAATGAATCGCGGACCGCCTAAGCTTGACGTTCGGGGTCCTTTCATTCCAGCCTGCCCAGGCGAAGGAGCATCTCTCGCCAGCGCAGGCGGTCGCCGGTGTTCATGGCGAGGAGCCAAACCGTCGTGCGCCCTATGGCGGTTATTCCCATCAGCCGCGCGCCGTCACGCTTGAAGTGTGCCTCCCACCACTCGTGTCGCGGGTGGAAGAGTGGCGTGACGTTGCCGGTGTCGGGGTCGATGCCAGTGAGGTTGGTGCCCTTCTGGTAATTGCACTCAGGGCAGGCGAGCGCGAGGTTGGCGGCGTCATCTGAGCCGCCATGCTGCCGGGCGATGATGTGCTCGATGTGGAATCGGAGGACGGAGGCGGATTGTGGGCAGCGGTGGGCGGACCTCTGTCGGACAAGTTCGACGGTGGCACTATCCATCAAGAGGGCTTGGCGTGGGCGAGCCAAGCCTGAGCTTCGGCCTTGAGCACGCCGATGAGCGTGTTGGCGCGGACGATGGATTCGAGTTCAGCCAGGTCCGCCGGGGTCAGCCGGCCTTCAGTGCGTGCTTCAGCCAGGTCGTCATAGCGCGCCTGCATCTCCGCATCTGCCTGGACGCTGACCAGCGCGCGAGCCAGCTCCAGCGTGAGGTTGTGCGAGAGCGGACGGAGCAGGCGCTGGAACGCGCTTGAATCATCCCCGTTTGCCATATCGGAAACTTACCTTCATTCGCGAAGCTGAATTTTTTTGGCTGCGAAGGGCCAACAGACGTAACGGAGAACCAATGAGATCGAATCTGAAAGCGAATCCGAAATGTTCACGTTGATCGTGACTTAGAGAATCAATGGAAAATGCTCTCAAATTCTTCCGCCTCGGATTGCTCGGTTTTCTCCTGTTGAACCTCAAATGCATTTTTTAGGTTGGTTCAAATCCTCAAAAACAACTTTCGCCGGTACATCCAATACAAAATCAACCATTCAACAAACAGCAACGCTGCACCATGGAAAAACGGTTCGTAAGCGTCGCCGAAAATATTGAACGCCCCTGAACCAAGGTGCGTGACGAGGTTCTTGAATATGAAACCGTCGAACAAATGCGCGATGCAATAGGCGGCGATCGAGTTCATGCCGATGACGACCAGCGGGAAGGCCCACCATTTTTGGCCCCAGATGTCGATGACGACGTAGAACGCCGCAAGCAGCAGGAAACACCAACCGCCGCTGAAGAGTGTCCAGCTCGGCGTCCAGATGCGCTTCACTACCGGGCAAATTCCCAGCCAACCAAAACCCACGCCCACGAGAACACCGATGACACCTGCCACGGCCAGCCACTTCACCTTTGCCCAAGCGTCGCGTTCATTTCGCACCACGCCACCCGCGATTAAGCCGAGGATCATCGTCCCAAGCGTGGGAAAGAAACTGAGCGTGGCGTAGCCGCCGCCGTTATCAACGAAGGCTTGTTTGCGTGGAAACAAGTTGAGCCACCAGGTGTCGAACGCCCAGGCGAGGTTGCTGTTCTTGTTCCAGTGCGCGGCGAAACCGGCCTGGCCGTGCTCGTTCAGCCACTTTGCCGAAACGCCGACCTTCGCGTAATCGAAGTCGGGTCCCGGAAGCGGATAGAGCGCGAACGCGGCCCAGTAGCCGGCGAGCAGCAGCGCAAGGGCAATCCACTGGTCACGCATCGGACGGAAACCGAGCATGAACAGAACGCCATATCCAAGCCCGATCTGCGACAACGTGTCTTCGAAAGTCCAGTTCGTCTGCGTGGAACCCGTGGAGCGGAGGAGGACGCCCAGTAGAATCAGCACCAGCCCGCGCCAGAAAGCGTGCAGCGTCATCAGCCCAAAAGTTTGGCCGCGCGCGATCCTACTGGCGATGGAGAACGGTAGTGCCACGCCAACCATGAACGAGAACGACGGTTGAATCATGTCGTGCAGAACGCTGCCGACCCATTCGACGTGCGACTGCTGTTTGCAAAGGAACCCCCAGAAACCACTGTCCGGCAGGGCGCGAGAGACCGCGCAGAAGCGGAGTACCTCAGCCATCATCAAAAACATGACGAAGCCCCGATAAGCATCCAGGGAAGTCAGCCGTCCTTTTATTTCCGGTGCCGGAGAAGCGCTCATGGTTTGTATTAAGTGATGTCCAACGTATGTGTTCGGCGTAGCGCAGATTGGTAATCTGCTGTATCGCAGAATTGCATTCTGCGGCGCGTCGGCAAGTGCCGGTGCGCTCGAACTTTCGGACGCTCTGCCGATTACAAATCGGCGATACAGCAGAGTGCAACTCTGCGCTACGAGGCCGCGCTGTGCGCTGAACGTAAACCATCGAACTTGCAACCGCGCGTTTGGGATCGAGCACTGGAATATTCGAAAACGGCCAGTCTCGCCAGACAAATTTGGATCGCTTTGCGCGCTGCGCTGATGCGGAGCAATGCTCCGCGCTCCGCTCTTATCGGGCATCATGGACCCACATGCGCGCTTAAATTAGTC
>JBDTOW010000571.1:0-3996 GCA_039933075.1 Verrucomicrobiota bacterium
AGTTCCTAACTTTTCTGCAATGACAAATTGGATTCCAGTGTCCAAATCCCGGGGGCTTGATCGTCATTATTCTAGTGGCGAAACATGGCGCTCGTCGCTTAACGTGACGGAGAATTTGTGGGCAGTATATTCTAATGGAGTGACAACGCGGCGGAATTACAAAGAATGAAACGAAAAATTATCGCCGCAGCCCTGAGCGTATTATTGATTTTGATTGTTTTGGGCGGAGTGAAAGCTTTCCAGATTCGGAAACTCGTCACCACGCCGCCTCCACCGCAGATTGAATCTGTTTCCTCTGCCGTCGCGAAAGAAGAGAAATGGCAGGGAACCCTCTCGGCCATCGGCTCGGTGACCGCGGTGCAGGGCGTCAACGTCACGACCGAACTAGTGGGCACGGTAAAAGAAATCGCTTTTCAGTCCGGCGCGCCGGTTGCGAAGGATGACTTGCTCCTGCGTCTGGACACCTCCTTGGAGGAAGCACAGCTTCGCGCCGCGGAGGCGCAAATGGAGTGGACGCATATCAGTGCGGAACGCACGCGCACGCTCCGGACCAACGACATGGTCCCACAATCCGAACTGGACTCGGCGGAAGCCGCGTTCAAGCAGGCCCAGGCCAACGCCGACGCCATCCGCGCCACCATCGCCAAAAAAACCATCCGCGCGCCGTTCGCCGGGCGGCTCGGTATTCGGATTGTCAACCTCGGTGAGTATCTGGACACGGGCAAACCCATCGTCTCGCTGCAATCGCTCACGCCAATTCACGCCGATTTCTCGCTGCCACAACAGGCGTTGGCGCAGTTGAGCGCCGGGATGCGCGTGCGTCTGACCAATGATGCATTTCCCGACCGGCAGTTCGACGGAGTGTTGAATGCCATCAACCCCGATCTCGATCCCTCCACGCGCAGCGTCCGGCTGCAAGCCACCTTCGACAATCCGGACCAACTCCTGCGTCCGGGCATGTTCGCGCGCCTCGAGGTGTTGCTGCCAGTCGAGGAAAATGTGCTGGTGATTCCCCGGACGTCCGTTCTGAGCGCGCCGTATGGCAGTTCGGTTTATCTCATCGAACCTTCGACCAATGGAGCGGGCGGATTGGTCGCGCGCCAGCAATTCGTCCGCACCGGACGCACCCGGGGCGACTTCGTGAGCGTGGAAACTGGACTCAAGCCGGGCCAAAAAGTCGTGAGCTCCGGCTTGTTCAAACTTCGCAACGGCATGCCGGTTACCGAGAGCAACGAGCCGGTGCCCAAAGCCGTTGAGAACCCACGGCTGCCGGATGCGTGATTACTTTCGCATGAAGTCATTTACCGACCTCTTCATCCGCCGGCCGGTGCTCGCGCTGGTAGTCAATCTCGTGATTTTGATCGCCGGGTTTCAAGCCATCAGGACGCTGAACTTCCGTCAGTATCCGCGCAGCGAGAATGCCTCGATCACCGTGGCCACGGTCTATGTCGGGGCGAGCGCGGATCTGGTGCGCGGTTTCATCACCACACCCTTGGAACGAGCCATCGCCGCCGCCGACGGCATTGACTATCTCGAATCCGTCAGCAAGCTCGGCCTCTCCACCATCACCGCGCGGCTCAAGCTCAACTACGACTCCACCAAGGCGCTCGCCGAAATCGGTTCCAAGGTTGACCAGGTCCGCCGTGATTTGCCGCCGGAAGCGGAAGTGCCCATCATCAACATCGAAATTGCCGACTCGCGTTTCGCCTCCGCCTATTTGAGTTTCAATTCAAAGATCCTCGCAGCGAATCAAATCACCGATTACCTCGTCCGTGTCGTCCAGCCGCGCCTCACCGCCATCGAGGGTGTGCAGAAGGCGAACCTTCTCGGGGGACGCACTTTCGCAATGCGCATCTGGCTCAAGCCGGATCGCCTGGCGGCGTTCAATATCAACGCCGATCAAGTCCGCCAGGCACTCGCCGCGAACAATTTTCTCTCCGCCATCGGCTACACCAAGGGATCGCTCGTGCAGGTCAATCTTTCAGCGAACACCGATCTTCGTTCGGTCGAAGAATTTCGCAACCTTGTTATCCGCCAGTCCGGCGACCAATTAGTGCGGTTGAGCGACGTGGCCGACGTGATGCTCGGCGCGGAAGATTACGAATCGGAAGTGCGCTTTAGCGGCGAGCGCGCCGTGTTCATGGGCGTATGGGTTCTGCCAAACGCCAATAGCCTCGACGTGATCAAGCGCGTGCGCAAAGAGATGGACGCGATTCAAAAAAACCTGCCAAGCGGGCTGGAAGGCCGCGTGGCTTACGACGCGACAAAGTACATTGACGACGCCATCCGCGAGGTTTTGAAGACGTTGAGTGAGACGTTGTTGATTGTGGCCATCGTGATCTTCCTGTTTCTCGGTTCGCTCCGCTCGGTCCTCGTGCCGCTGGTGGCGATTCCGGTTTCGCTCATCGGTGCGGTGTTTCTGATGCAGATTTTTGGATTCACGCTAAACCTGCTTACGCTGCTGGCCATCGTATTGTCCGTGGGGTTGGTGGTGGACGATGCCATCGTCATCGTCGAGAACGTCGAGCGCCATATCCGCGAAGGACAAACGCCTCTGAAATCGGCGGTGCTCGGCGCGCGGGAACTGGTTGGGCCAATCATCGCCATGACGATCACGCTGGCCGCGGTTTACACGCCGATCGCCTTTCAAGGCGGGCTGACGGGTTCGTTGTTTCGCGAGTTCGCGCTGACGCTGGCCGGCGCGGTGTTCATTTCCGGCGTGGTGGCGCTCACGCTTTCGCCGGTCATGTCCGCGAAACTGCTCGACGCGAAAAGCGAAGAGCACGGCTTCGCCACGCGCGTGAATCGTTTGTTCGAACGCCTGCGCCGTGGATATGGCCGCGTGCTGGACGCGACGTTGTCGGCGCGACCGGCGGTTTATATCGTCTGGATCGGCTTGAGCATCATTACCGTAGTCATGTTCTCGATGGCGTGGCAGTCCAAGGAGCTTGCACCGCTCGAGGACCAGGGCTTCATTCTTGGCTACGTTGAGGCGGCCGCGGATGCAACGATTGACCAGACCAGCTTTTATGCCGACGAGGCGAACCGCCAGTTGATGAGCGTGCCTGAGTCGATGCAGACGTTCCAGATAACATTTCCCGACAGCGGCTTCGGGGGCCTGGTGCTCAAGCCGTGGGGCGAACGCAAGCGCACTGTCTTTCAAATCTCGCCGGAGGTTCAGGGCAAACTCAGCCGCATTCCCGGTATTCGGGTCTTTGCCATCACGCCGCCCTCGCTGCCCGGCGGCGGCGATTATCCGGTCGAATTCATCATTTCCTCGACGGAGAACCCGGAGCGCATTCTGGAGTTCGCGCAGCAATTGCAACAAAAGGCCGCCACCAGCGGAATGTTCGCTTTCCCGCCGACGCTTGACACGAAGCTCGATCAGCCCGAGGCCGAAGTGGTTCTGGACCGCGACAAGGTCGCCGCGATGGGCCTCGACATGAGAACCGTCGGCGCGGACCTGACCGCGCTCGTCGGCGGAAATTTCGTAAACCGTTTCAACTTCGACGGCCTGAGCTACAAAGTCATCCCCCAGCTCCAACGCATCGCGCGCCTCGACCCCAGCCAGCTTGAGAACACTTATATCAAGGGGCCGAATGGAAAGCTGGTTCCGCTCAACACGTTTGCCACGCTCAAGCGCAAAACCGAAGCGCGCGCTCTCAATCGTTTCCAGCAGCTCAACTCCGTCAGGATCAGCGGCGTGGCCATTCGGCCGCTTTCGGCAACGCTCGACTATCTTGAAGGCGAGGCGCGCAAAATCTTGCCGCAAGGCTACCAGGTGGATTACCGCGGCGAATCGCGACAGTTGCGCGTCGAGGGTAACAAATTTCTGCCCTCGTTCTTGTTAGCGGTCGTGCTGATCTTCCTCGTGCTCGCTGCCCAGTTCAACAGTTTCCGCGATCCATTCATCATTCTCCTCGGCTCTGTCCCGCTGGCGATGTTCGGGGCGCTGACGTTTTGTTTTCTGAAGATGCCCGGCCAAGGCGTGCATTT
>JBDTOW010000572.1:0-3996 GCA_039933075.1 Verrucomicrobiota bacterium
TCATTCATGGCTGCAAATATATTATTTAGAACAAGGTTCTCGCGGCCGTAATGCTGATGAAAACCACCGGTCTTCGTGCCCGTGACGATGTTGTCGCGGACAAGCATGTAGGAGCTGCCTTCATCCGGGTAGATCCCCCAGCCGCCATACTCGCGCCGTGCAACCACCCGCAGCACCTGCTGCAGCCGCGGCGCGATCACCTCGGCCGACGCCATTTCTTCTCCCGCTAGTGGAAGACAGTACAGCACTCCGCGTGGACGATCCAGATACCATTGACCGGGAGTGTTCAGCGCCTCGAAAACGTTCTCGACCCAATAGAATCCTGGCTCACTTCCCGAGAGGAGCGCAAACAGGCTCGGCCTGTCAAACGTGACGGTGCGTGTTTGTGCGTTGACGCTCTCGATCGGCAACCGGTTGTCCAGCCACCGCGTGATCCCCACGATTTCCACGTCCGCCAGGTTGCGCCAGGCAGGCACGATATCGCCCGGAGCATAAACGAACTGCTTCGTCGGACTCCTGAGAAAATCGCCAGTATAACCCGGCAGCGATTCGATCCGGTATTCTCCATTTTTCGGCAACCGCGTCCGCGGCCGTCGTTCGCCGTTCACAAAGAACTGTCGGAAATTCCACTGACCCATCTTCACTTCCGGGATCTCCATCACCCACGCCTTGAAACCGTTGACCTCGTCCCAATGACCGACCGGCAGGCGCCGTCCGCCGCTGAGAACCACTTTCTCACCCGGTGCGGCAGCGTAAATAATCGGAGCTTTCTCCGTCCCCGAATCCCCCGAGCCGAACTCCAGTGGTGCGTCGAGATAATAAGTCCCGCCTCGCAGCTCCACGCGCACGGTTCGTGGTTCCTTCTGGATCTTGCGCAAGGCCCGAACCGCATCGCGGGCACGCGTGATCGTGGCAAAGGGTCCGTCGTTTTTGGCGGGATCGGCCGACCTCCCAGACCAGTTGTCGTAACCTTGCGGTGACACAAACAAATCGGCTCGCGCAAACGCGCCTGCAAGCTGGTCTGAAGAAGCTGCGCGAGCAGGCACTCCAGCGGCGCAGACAGTCGCCACGACAATGCTCATCACCATCAGGGCCGCGAGCGGGCGCTTTTTGGTCGGTTCGTTCATTGGAATCTCAACGCCATCACGCCACTGGATTCAGCTTCGGTGCTGCGTGAAGCCGAATTCTCGCCCAAAGCCTTGCTTCTATAAAGCGATTTCTGAAATCCCCGGCTCCCGCTCGCAGGAGGGAGAAGAGACTGGAGGCGAAACGATTAATCGGAAACCTTGTCCATTTACACGACGAGCTCCGGTATGGGAAGATCCATCCAAGTTGAACGTTGTTTATGATTTCGTTCATTGTACCTGCGCACAATGAAGAGTTCACTCTTCCAAAGACATTGCAAGCGATCCATGACAGCGCCCACGCGGTGGATGAGCCGTATGAAGTAATTGTCGTGAACGACGCTTCTACGGATGCTACCGCGGAGGTCGCTCGGAAGCACAATGCTGCCGTGCTGTCTGTCAATCACCGGCAAATTGCCGCAACTCGCAATTCAGGCGGGAGGGCTGCGCGGGGCGATCGGCTGTTCTTTGTCGACGCGGACACAACGGTCACTCCCCGCGCGGTTGAATCGGCGCTCCGATGGATGGACAATGGCGTGGCGGGTGGAGGCGCTCCGACACGGTTTGAAGGTTCAGTGCCGTTGTATGCGCGGCTCTTGTTGGTGTGGCTCGGCTTTTTCATGAAGATCGTGTCGATTACCGGTGGGGCGTTCATGTTTTGTACTCGCCAGGCGTTCCATGCGGTGGGGGGGTTCGACGAACGTCTCTATGGGGCTGAAGATGCGGCGATGTCTGCCGCGCTGAAACGAGAAGGCCGTTTTGTGGTCTTGAACGAGCGCCTCTTCACATCCGGCCGCCGAGTGCGCGCTCTTTCCGGATTGCAAACCCTCGCCCTATTAGCTCGCATCGCTTTCGCACCATCGCATCTGACTCGCCGTTCCTCCGTTGAAAAAGTCTGGTACGTTTCAACTCGCAAAGGTGAAACCGAAACAACCTATTCGCTTGCCGTTCGAATTTCCAACGGCATCGCGCTCGTGATTCTTTTGGTGTTAGTCACACTGCCAATCTGGGCTGTGCCCTGGCCTCGAGCGCTCCTGAACGGGCCGTTGGGCGCTCTCAAGTTTGGCGCTCAAATCATCCTTGCGCATGCGGGATTGGTCCTTTGGCCATGCTCGTTTTTTCTGGCACGCAATTTCCTCCAACAAAAGCGATTGTTGGATCGACTCAAATTGGGGGTGTTGATCGCAGTGAGCTTATGGTTCGCGTGCCGGGCCGCGCTGCGTGTCTGCGGGATCTGGTGGAGCTTAATCCACTGGCTGGCAAATTAGGCAACACAGTTGACACCGGTTCCGCGAATTTCATAGAATCACTTATTCATCCAACAACACCAAGCTCATGAAATATCCGGCTTCTCACTTCGGGCGGAACTTTTTGTTTCGCGTCATGCTTTGCGCTCTCATGTTCAACCTGTGCGCGATGGTTCGCGCCGCCGATCCAGTGCCGCTCCGCGCCGGCATGATCGGCCTGGATACTTCGCACGTGCCCGCTTTCGCGAAAATCTTTAACAGCCCAAACGCGGCGAGTGACCTCGCCGGCGTTAAAATTGTCGCCGGCTATCCCGGCGGCACAGACATCCCGGCCAGCCGCGACCGCGTCAAGGGCTTCACCGAACAGTTGCGCGGGATGGGTATCGAGATTGTCGATACAATTCCCAAGTTGTTGGAAAAAGTGGACGTGGTGTTGCTCGAAAGCGTGGACGGCCGCATCCATTTGCAGGAAGCAATTCCCGTGATCAAAGCGGGCAAGCCGTTGTTTATCGACAAGCCCGCCGCGGGCTCGCTCGCCGACGCCATCGTCATCTACGAACTGGCTAACAAACATAACGTGCCGTGCTTTTCCAGTTCTTCGGTGAGGTTCAGTCCAGACATCCAGGAACTTTTGAAGAACGAAAAAATTGGCACGATCGCGGGCGCAGTCACGTGGGGCTCGTGCGCTTATCAGGAAGGCACCCCGGACATGTTCTTCTACGGCATCCACGGCATCGAACCGCTTTACGTGCTCATGGGCACGGGCTGCGAAACCGTCACGCGCATCCAGACCCAGGACACCGATCTGGTTTCGGGCGTGTGGAAGGATGGACGCGTCGGCACGTATCGCGGGATTCGCCGCAACAAGGCGGATTTTGGAGCAGTCGCCTTTGGCAGCAAAGCCATCCTTCAATCCGGCCGAGAAGGTGGTTACGAGGAACTATGTCGCGAGATTGTCCGCTTCTTCAAAACACGAACCGCTCCCGTCCGCGCCGAAGAAACGATTGAGATATTTGCCTTCATGGAAGCTGCGGACGAAAGCAAACGCCAAGGCGGCGCGCCGGTGTCGCTGGCCACCGTGCTCGCGAAAGCGAAAGCCGAAGCGGCGACGAAACTACGGGAATAAAATCCGCCATCCGCCGCGCAACGGGAACGAAACGAGGGACTTGAAGGCGAGAGAACTGTTCAAATCATAAGCTCGTGTCTCTCCTCTACAAATACGTTGAGCCTGACAACGACAAGAATGGGAGGGCGCGGCCAATCCGCATCCTGCGAAGAATCCGGCTGTGCGCATCGAATCCCTCTTGTTCAACGATCCGTTCGAAGTGCGTCCGTGGTTTGACCAAGAGCGACACAACCATTTCGCCAACAGTCACGAGTCCTTTCCCCGCCAGGTGGAGGCTGGTGGCCCATTCGTTCCGCCCGGGCGCATGACCTCGGCCACAACGCCGTTGGCGTTGTTTCCATTTTCGCGCGCCTACCCAAGGCAGGCGCTGGCGCGCCAACCTTGGGCTGGAGGACGCAATCCCTTTGGGATTGAAGACGGTTTTCGTCGGTGCGCCGCCTTTTTGGGTGTTGCTGGCCAAACGCGATTCGTTCTTGTCCCGCCATCGAATGACGTTCGC
>JBDTOW010000573.1:0-3994 GCA_039933075.1 Verrucomicrobiota bacterium
GGCGCAGGCAGAATAGAAGTGAGGTCCGGCCGCGATTAGAGTCGCTGTGACAATGAAGAAAAGCAGCGAATCAACATCGAGACTATGACTGAACTGGAAGTTTCTAAATTAAAACGCGCCAAGGCAAAGATCCTATATAATGGGGGCAGCGGGACTCGCGGCCTATTGTGAATCATCACACGTCGAGGGATTTCCATCATGGAAATCCTCTTAAGAAAACTTTTTCCGGTATCTGATTAAGGTTTTTTCCGGTCGGCCCGCGCCCAGGCCGTAATGGGTGCCGGGATTTTTGGTCACGAGATCCATTTCCAATTGCTGGAAAACCATGGCCGTGATAATCATCATTTCATTGTTCGCGAAGCTCATGCCCGCGCATTTGTGCCTTCCGCCGCCGAAACCGATGAGGGCGTAAGGATGGACGCGATCCTCTTCCCGACCAGGTGAGAACCTCATGGGATCGAAAACATCCGGCTGCGTGAATACGGACGGTAACCTGTGAGCGACAGCGGGGCTCACCATGACGAGCCATCCGGCCGGCACACGGAAGTCCCCGACCTCGATTTCCTGTTCGGCGAGTCGCAGCAGGATATCCGCGGAGGGATGGATGCGCTCGATTTCCCTCATGGCATAGATCCCAGATTTTCGTACGGCTTTTCGATGCTCAGGGGCCTTGTCGGTTTCCAGGAAAAAAATCTGATGGTATTCGGGTCCCAGTAAAACGGCCACCGGTTTGGGCCCGAGCTTGAATGAAAAAACCGAGCCGCATTTCTCCTGACCCCGGCGCAACAGGCCATGACGGTTCTTCGCGAATCCGAGGATATTACCTAGAACAGGCAAGGCTGGAAGGGCCGAAGGAGTTTTTTTTCAAAGAGGCCATGGAATATGCCGGCCAAATGAGTGGGAAATGGCAAGCGTGGTCGACGCTTGAGACGCTTGGCTCAGCGAATACATGGCATTGGCACTGAAGATGGTGCCGGCCTTTAATTGCTCCTCGAACGGAAGTATTGCTGCGAGGGCAAGCTCGCCTTTGTCAGTGTGTAAGCGCTTTGTGGATTCCCCGTCACATCGGTGAATGTTCTGTCGACCGTGATCGCGGTTTGCAGCGTGCCGGTGAAAGTGACGGTGACATCCCCATTCGGGTTCAGAATCACCTTCACGGTGGGCAGTCCGACGGGTCCGATGGGCGCGGCCGAGACGACGACCTCGCCGATAATCGCGTAGGTAAACCTGTCGCCAGTCGATTGGATGTGGGCGGAATCGATGGCCAGTCGCACGTAGCGGCCTTGATGAGGCGTCGCGAAGGAAAGCACGTCCGGCGCATAGCTGAACGGGAAACTCAAATGGCTGACGAGCGTAAAACTTCCAGCGACCTGCTCAGGGCCGTTCAAATCGTTGAAAATTTTCACCGTGACGTCTTTCAATGAGCGGTTCCATATACCAATCTTGTTGATCTGGTAAACCGCACCCAGATCGAAATCCACGTATCCTTGAAGCGGCAGAGTGTCGTCAACCACGCTTTGCCAGTTGTTCACGAAATTGGCGTCAGCGAACATCGTATTCGGGATGGCAAAATAGGTATCGAAGACGGTCGTGCCGCTCACAAAGGGCGTCTGGATCCCCGACTGATTTATCATGTTCGTCAAAGCAGTGCTCTCCGCCAAGGTGCCAAGATCGGTTCCCACGACCGCAACCGGGCTGAGCATGACCTGACTGGAAACCGTGTTCGAAACGAGGGCAAGACTTAGAAGACCAAGGAACCACACGCGAGATGATCGAGGATTTTTCATAGGTTGTTTACGATTGTTGACTCTCTTTTATGTTTTATGACCGTCGTTCCTGGATCGCCGCCAGAATGTTCGCGACGACTTCGGCGGCCGGTTTAACGCCCTGGTTACCTTTGCCATGGATGCGGACGCTGACCGCGTCGTGTTCGAGTTCCCGCTGGCCGAGGACCAGCATGGTGTGAACCTTCTCCTGTTCGGCGCGCTGAATCTTGCCGTTGATCTTGTCGCTGCCAGCGTCGAGTTCGGCGCGGACCATCTTCCCGCGAAGTTCCTGCACGAGCGCGCGAGCGTGGCCGACCAGCCGTTCGTCGTCGCCAATAGTGAGCACGCGCACCTGGTCGGGCGCGAGCCAGAGCGGGAAATTGCCGGCGTAATGCTCGATGAGAAAACCGATGAACCGCTCGTGCGTGCCGAGCGGCGCGCGGTGGATGCAGAGCGGGGTCTTATCGATGTTGTCCCTGTCACGATAGACGAGCCCGAATTTGGCGGGCACGGCGAAGTCCACCTGATTGGTGGCGATGGTGAATTCGCGGCCGATAATGCTCCACACCTGCACGTCAATCTTCGGGCCGTAGAACGCCGCTTCGTTCGGCACTTCGACATAGTTGATCTTCGAATCAATCAGGACCTGGCGGACCATGTCCTCGGTCTGCTTCCAGAGCGCGGGTTCATTGACATATTTCTTGCCCATGCCCTCAGGCGCGGAGGTGCTGAAACGCATCACGTATTTTTCAAGGCCGAAAATCTTGAAATACTTGAGATACATCTCATTCACCGCGTTAAACTCTTCGGCAAATTTCTCCGGCTGGCAGTAGATGTGGGCGTCGTTCATGTTGAGCATGCGGCCACGCATCAAACCGAACAACTCGCCGGACTGCTCGTAGCGATAACAAGTGCCGTATTCAGCGAGGCGCAATGGTAAATCGCGATAACTGCGCGGCTCAGCCGCGAAGATGCGGTGGTGATGCGGGCAGTTCATGGCTTTGAGGTAGTAGCGCTCAACCAGACGGTCTAATTGGTCCTCAATCTCAGTCTGTCGGTCATCAAGTGAAATCGCTCCATCAATGCCTCCACGACCTATCTCCTCGTGCTTCACCTCGGATGCGGCCTGACGCCGGAGCTTAAGCCTATTGACTTCGGCTTCGTGTTCCTCCTCGACCAGTTCCATCGGCGGAAACATCGAATCCGCGTAGAGCAATGGCAGGTGGCCCGAGGTTAGATACATTTTTTCCTTTGCTATGTGCGGGGTCTTCACCCGCACATAGCCCCCAGCAAACTCCGTTTCCTTCGCGAGCTTCTCCAGTTCCTCCAGAATAGCGGTGCCTTTTGGGAGCCACAGCGGCAGGCCGGGTCCGGTAAAGTCTGGGTCCATCGCGAACAGCCCCATCTCCGCACCGATCTTGCGATGATCGCGGCGCTTGGCCTCTTCGAGCATGTTGAAGTAAGCTTCGAGCTCGGTCTTGTTCTTGAACGCGGTGCCGTAGATGCGCTGGAGCTGCGGGTTCTTCTCGTCGCCCTTGTAGTACGCGCTGGCCACGCTGGTCAACCGGTAAGCGCCGATGTTGCCGGTGCGCATCACATGCGGCCCGGCGCAAAGATCGATGAAGTCGCCGTTCTTGAAGTAGGAAATCGATTCGCCTTCGGGAATCTGGTTGAGCAGGTCGAGCTTGAACTTGCTCGGATTGTCCGGGCGCTCGATCAATCCGCCGAGGCGTCCACTCTGGGCGTCCTTGATTGCTTGCTCGCGCGTGACGACGATTTTCTCGAAGGTGTTGTTGGCCTTGATCTCCTTTTTCATCTCGGCCTCGAGACCCGGGAAATCTTCGGGCGCGATGCGGTGCTTGAGGTCCACGTCGTAGTAAAAACCGGTCTCGACGGGCGGACCATAGGCGAATTGGGCGTCAGGCCACAGGCGTAGAATGGCGGTGGCAAGGACGTGCGCGCACGAATGCCGGATGCGCTCGAGATCGGTCATTTTGGCGCGATCGTCAAGAGTCTTACGTTCAGGTTGCGGTGGTTGATTTTGGTCTTCCATAAAATTTATTCTGCCACAAAGGCACAAAGGAAGCATGGGCATTTTCCCTTGTCCGTAAACGTTTGTCCCGGCGGCGGCGGGCGCAAATCAGATTTTGGAAGTCTGCCAATCCCAAAGGGATTGTGGCCCGAAGCCCAAGGTTGCGAGGGACGAGCTACCTTGGGTAGGCGACGCG
>JBDTOW010000574.1:0-3992 GCA_039933075.1 Verrucomicrobiota bacterium
GCGCCATTCTGGGACCTTCGGGCAGCGGCAAGACCACGCTCCTCGGTTTGTGCGCCGGTCTCGACCAGCCGACGGCTGGGGATGTGAGGCTGGACGGCATTGGCCTCGGCGCCCTTGATGAGGATGGTCGCGCGCATGTCCGCAACGACATTGTCGGATTCGTCTTCCAAAGCTTTCAACTTATTCCCTCGCTGACGGCCCTCGAAAACGTGATGGTGCCGATGGAACTGCGCGGGCAAAATCGCGCCCGAGACGAAGCCGTCGAACTCTTGCGTAAAGTTGGCCTGGTCGAGCGCGTGTCGCACTATCCCGCGCAACTTTCCGGCGGCGAACAGCAGCGTGTGGCGGTGGCCCGCGCGTTCATCAATCGTCCGAAAATTCTTTTCGCCGATGAGCCGACCGGAAACCTGGACGCCGAAACCGGCCGGTTGGTCATCGAACTTCTGTTCGCGCTGAACGCCGATGCCCGCACCACGCTCGTGCTCGTCACACACGACGCGGAACTCGCCAAACGCGTCCAGCAAATCGTGCGGCTCAAAGGCGGCATGATGGTCAACGGGGATTAAGTTCGATGCACATGGCCAAAACGGTCACGAGAACGAGCGAAGCGTCCTGGGGCCATTTCTCCCTCTCCTCCCTGCAGCAGCCCTGGCACGAGCGAGAATGGACGACTATTCGGCCGACCTGGGTGCCAACCACCCACTGCGGAGCAGCGCTGACTGCGCTGCGACATTCGCTGTTCCAACAATTCTTCCGCGATCCGTTTCAGTGATCGATTCCTCTCCAGCAACGGTCGCGCAAGGCGGTCCGCGAGCCACGCGTTCTTTACGCGGCTTTTTTCGACATTTGATCGCGCCATGGACCTGGCGGATGGCCTGGCGCGACAGCCGAACCAGCCGGCGAAAGCTTTTGTTGTTCTCCTGTTCCATCGTCCTCGGCATCGCCGCGCTGACGGCCATTGGTTCGCTGGGAAGTAACCTGGAGCGGGCCATCGAGGAGCAAGCCAAGAGCCTGCTTGGCGCGGACCTCGTGATTGGTTCCCGCCAGCCGTTTTCGCCGGAGGAAGAACAGTTGTTCCGCGAAATCGGCGGCCAGCAATCTCGCGAACTCTCTTTCTCCTCGATGATTTATTTCTTGCGCAACGATGGCACAAGACTCGTGCAGGTTCGCGCATTGGAAGGCAACTTCCCGTTTTACGGCCAGCTTGAGACGGAGCCGGCGAGCGCCGCGGAGGGATTTCGCCGCGGCGGCGGAGCATTGGTGGAAGAGAATCTGCTAACCCAGTTCGGTGCGACGCTCGGCGATAACGTCCGACTCGGCAACCTCACAACGCCCATCGTCGGCCGGCTCAAGAAAGTTCCCGGTGAAACCGTCGCGTTCGCCACCATTGCGCCGCGGGTTTATCTGGCAATGGACGACTTGCCGCGCACTGGCTTGCTGCGTGAGGGCAGCCTGGTGCGCTACCGGATCTATTTCAAATTCGGCCCGGGCACGGACGTATCGAAGATGGTCGAACGGATCAAGCCCCGGCTCGACCGATTGCGGCTCAGCTATAGCACCGTGGCTGAGCGCAAACGCGACCTCGGCCGATCGATGGAAAACCTCTATCACTTCCTGAATCTGGTCGGCTTCATCGCGCTGCTGCTCGGCGGCGTGGGCGTGGCGAGCGCGATCCACGTGCACGTCAAACAAAAGTTGAGCACCGTAGCCGTGCTGCGATGCCTGGGCGGTTCAATCGCGCAAACCTTCGCAATTTATCTTGCGCAAGGAATGGCGCTCGGGGCGTTCGGCGCGGTGTTAGGCGCGGCTTTAGGTGTTGCTATTCAAACCGCGCTTCCGAGAGTCCTGGCCGATTTCATTCCGTTCACGTTTCAGTTCAGCACGTCGTGGATTGCCGTCGCCCGCGCCATCGCGGTGGGCTTCGCCATCTGCCTGCTGTTTGCGCTGCTCCCCCTGCTGGCGGTGCGGCGGGTATCACCGCTGGCGGCAATTCGTCTCTCCTTTGAACCTTCAGCCAGGCGACGCGATCCGCTCCGCTGGCTGGTGGGCGCCTGCCTTGTCGTGGGCATCGCTGGGTTCGCCTGGGCGCAAGCTCGCGACTGGCGGGTCGGACTCGGGTTTACCGGCGGGCTGGGAGTGGTGTTCGCACTTTTGGCTGGCACCGCCAGAAGTCTTGTCGCTGTGACGCGAAAATTCGTGCCGGCCGCCTTGCCGTTCACCGTCCGTCAGGGACTGGCCAATCTGCATCGCCCCGACAATCGCACGTTGCTGCTTTTGCTTTCACTCGGGCTCGGAACGTTTCTGATGGTGAGTCTCTATTTGGTGCAAAATACGTTGCTGACACAACTGGTCTCCTCCGGCGGCACGAATCAGCCCAACGCGATTCTCTTCGACATCCAGCCGGATCAAAAAGAGGGAGTTAGCAACCTGGTCGCCTCATTGAAGCTGTCAGTGCTGGACCAGGCGCCCATTGTTACCATGCGACTGACGTCGGTGAAGGGTCGAGCCGTCGAGTCGATCCTGGCCGACAAACAGAGCCCGATCCCCCATTGGGCCGTGCGTCGCGAATACCGCAGCACCTACAACGAGGGCCTCCGGGATGCCGAAAAACTTATCGCCGGGACCTGGTACCCACAGGTGGCCAATGACACCAATGTCGTGCCGATTTCGGTGGAGGAAGGAATCGCGAAAGAACTGCAGGTCGGGCTCGGCGATGAGATCGTGTTCGATGTGCAAGGCGTGCCGTTGACCACACGCGTGGCCAGCCTGCGCGAAGTGGACTGGCGGCGAATCCAGCCTAATTTTTTCGTGGTGTTCCCGCGCGGCGTCCTGGAGAGCGCGCCGACGATGCACGTCCTGGTCACCCGTGTGTCATCGAGCGACGAATCCGCCCGACTGCAGCGCGAGGTGGTCAGAAATTATCCGAATGTCTCAGCTATCGATCTGACGCTCGTCCTCCAAACGCTCGACTCGATCCTCGGCAAGATCTCGTTTGTGATCCGCTTTATGGCAATGTTCACGGTGCTGACCGGTTTGTTGGTGTTGGTGGGCGCGCTCCTGAGTGGCCGCTACCAACGCCTCCAGGAAAGCATCTTGTTGCGGACGCTCGGTGCCTCGCGTGGACAAATCTTCCGCATCCTCGTGGTCGAGTATCTCTCGCTTGGGTTTCTGGCGGCATTGACTGGCGTCCTGCTGGCGCTGGCTGCTGCCTGGGCGCTTTCCGTGTTTCTCTTCAAAGTGAGCTTCGTGCCACAGGCGATTCCCCTGTTGATTGCGCTGGTCGGTGTCCCGGGTCTGACCGTTTTCATTGGCCTTTTGATGAGTCGCGGCGTCCTGAATCACCCTCCGCTTGCCGTGCTGCGTGCGGAAACTTAGGGATCGTGCAAGAATAACTTCGGTCCCCCCTCTTTTCTGGGGAGCGTGGAGCGTCAGAGCGTGAAGCGTGGTGACGCCGTCTAGCTCCGCATGTTGTACGCTTTGACGCTCTACGCTCTGCCAACCGGTCTACAAGTTCATCGGCGTACTTGCCGTGGATTGATGTCGCAAGGCGCGACCGGAATGAGCGCCGGTGTGGGTTCCCTTGTCCAGGACAAGCTTGCCATTAACAATGACGTATTCGATGCCGTCGCTGTATTGGAACGGGTCGGTGTAAGTGCCGCGATCGATCACGCGGTTCGGGTCGAAGATCGTGATGTCGGCAAACCGCCCAGGTTGCAGCAGGCCGCGATCGCGAAGCCCTATTTTGGCGGCGTTGAGCGAGGTCATTTTGCGGACGGCATCTTCCAGTCGCAGCAAACCGCGTTCCCGAACGTACACGCCCAGCACGCGCGGGAAGGTGCCGAAGCTGCGCGGGTGAGGATTGCCTCGGCGCAGCACGCCTTCGGTGGAAAACGCGGAACCGTCCGAGCCGATGGAACACCAGGGCTGAAGCAGCGCGAGGTTCATGTCTGCCTCGTTATGGTGCGCGTAGACGGCGCCCACCGATCCGTTCT
>JBDTOW010000575.1:0-3990 GCA_039933075.1 Verrucomicrobiota bacterium
AGGAGCGGTCGAATCCTGGTCGAAGGGGTTGATGTCCAGGAGCTGAAGCTCCACCAACTCCGCCGCAGTGTGAGCGTAATTTTCCAAGAAACATTCTTGTTCAGCGCCAGCGTTGCGGAGAACATTTCCTACGGCAGACCACGGGAATCGGGAAGTGAGATCGAGCGCGCGGCGCGCGCGGCGCAGGCGCATGACTTCATTTGTGAACTCGAAGACGGTTACGATACCGTGATCGGTGAACGCGGGATTTCCTTAAGTGGCGGGCAGCGCCAGCGTGTCGCGATCGCGCGTGCTTTCTTCACGGACCCGCGGATTCTCATTCTCGACGATGCCACCGCCAGTGTGGATCCGAAGACCGAGCGGTTGATCCATGAAGCGATGCAACGGTTGTGCGCCGGACGCACAACTTTTGTAATTGCCCAGCGCTTCTCGACGGTGCAGCACGCCGATTTGATCCTGGTGATGAAGGAAGGGCGCATCCTTGAGTCGGGTCAACATGAGGAACTGGTTCGGAGAAGCGGGTTTTACCAGGAAATCTTCGCTCAACAAATCCTGGTCTGATGCCGGCTGATTCCGCCGAACAGAGATCAATGGGATAACGGCCTGCGTATGGCTTGGTCCATGGAGGATTACACCAGTATTTTGCCGATAACGCGAGGCGACGCCGCGGAGAGGGCCTTAGTTTAAGATGTCAGCCGATGCTCGGATTGGAATTTTCCTCGGGTATCGTTCCGGGATGAGTTTCGGAAGTCAACCCAGCGCGGATCAGCCTGCTCAGCCGAGTTCGCGATAGCCAATCGTACTTGGCTTCAAGAAAACCTTGCATCTGGTGTTTCAATCCCTGGGAGTTCACCGAGATTTCCGGCGGACAGAAGGGGCTGCTCATCCTGTTTTTTCGGTTCAGCGTCGGTTTCATATCCACATTCCTTATCACGCAAATCTCGTTCACAGTATCGTCGGTGGCGTAATAAACTTTAGAAATTCGGCGATTTTGTCGCTGTCGTCTGGCATTGAGCAGTGCGATCTGGAGGTGACGGTAAATCCGGTTCGATGCCGGGCTTTTAGTTCGCGTTAGAGAGTCGGTCGCGCGAGATTTCAGGTAGTAGGCGAATGCAGTCTTGTCTCCTTGGGCTCCTTGGGTGGGCAGTGAAACGCACACTTGCTTTCCCTTTAGGTTTACAATAATAGACTCAATAAGCCTTTGACAAAGCTGTGAAAGCTTGTTAGCAAATTTGTTCGTAACCCAAAGACCAAAACGGAACTGTCTTATGCAAAAACCAAACCCTGCTTCTCCCAGCGCGCCCGTGAACCGCAAGACCGTTTCACTTGCATTCACCCTGATCGAACTGCTGGTCGTGATTGCAATTATTGCGATCCTCGCAAGCATGCTTCTGCCGGCACTGTCCAAGGCCAAGGATCGGGCGCAACTGACGCTTGACATCAACAATGTCAAACAAATCCTTCTCGCCAACCACATGTACTCGGGGGACAACAACGACTACAACGCTCACCCCACTTGGGGGGGCGATCTGAGCGGCCCGGATGGTTGGTGCTATGCGACGCAAAACAGGGAGGGAAAAATTCCCAACCTCCCGACTAGCGCCAGACCCGGCTCAGCCGCCGGCAGGGACATCAACTCGCAGGCGTTCAGCAATCAGGTGGCGTTCTTCAAAATCAGCCAGCTCGGCCCATTCCTGAGCGACTATCACATCCTCTGGTGCCCGAAAGATGTGGCCACGCGCGGCGCCGGTAAGTTAAAGGCATTGTGGCTTGGGCGGCCGGTCAAGATAACTTCATACTGCTGGAACGGCACCATTGGCGGCTATGTGGGCACGAAGGGAACTATGCCGACTCCAGACGGGAAAACCTATAAACTTACAGATTTCAAGCCGACGGACTGGCAGATGTGGGAGCAAAACGAGACTGATTCATTTTTCTTCAACGATGCCGGTAATAACCCGGAGTCCATTGGTGAAACGCTCTCGATGCGTCATGCGGGCGTCGCAAATTGGGCCAATCTTCCGGTGACTTCCGCGAGGAATCTTCCCGGCGGAGCAATTGTGGGTAACTTTGGCGGCACGGCTCAAATGGTAAAATGGAACAAATGCTGGGAATTGGTTACCAGGAAAGTGCCGGCGCCGAACGAAATTCTGAACGGCCCGCGTTATTAGTAGTGAGTAGTGGTGGACGATCCTGCATCAAGCGCATGAAAAAGCTGAGTTGGCATACCGTTCTTACCATGATTGGGCTGTGCGTCGGTTTCGGGACAGGTTGCGGGAAGAAGTCCGGCGTTGATCCCACAGTCATTGAGGGTGCTTCGAAGTTGCCCGGGGCAGCAGACGTCATGGCGGCGATCGATAAGCAGGAGTATGACGGGGCGATGGCGGCCCTGATGAAGGTCAAACAAACCGTTACCACCGATGAGCAGAATATGCAATTCATGGTCCTTGCCCGGCAAGCACGAGATAAGATGAGTGAAGCGGCGGTGACCAATGCTCAAGCTGCGGAAGCCGTTACCACTCTACGCGGGATGACCACAGGGGGCAGATAATTGCTGCTGGTTGTTTCGTTTCCGCCTGCGCCCGCTGTTCAGCGGGCGTCTTTTTCGTCAGAGTTCATTGAAGCACCACACGAGGCTCAGCTTCTTGGGCTGTACCGCGCCCATCGCATCTGGGTCAGAACGGCTATCGATGGTTGAAGCACGCTTTGGCACGCCGAGTTGGGATCGGCGCCTCCGGACTTTTCGCGGCGCTGTCGCGGATCCAACCTGACGCCATGTCACTCTCGCAATCGCACCGGCTTGTCATCACGGTTGCGGGCAACCCGCTGGAATCCCTTCTGCATCGCTGTTGGATCATCCAGGCGAACCAGTGTCTGCGCTGGCAGACTTTGATCACGCGCGGTCGACATTTCCCGGCTCCACCACGCTAAAACCCCGGCTTGCGCCGAGGTACGCGAATCGGGGGACACCGTGTAGTCGTAATCGGCTGGCACGAAATTCGCCGCCTGCCTTAAGGAACGCTCCGCCACACAACGGACGGCCGCATAGGGATCGTCGAGCAGTACCGCCAGAACGGGTGCAATCCAGGATCGGCCCGAAATCTGCACCGCTGGATCCCAACTCAAGTGCCACGCCACGAGCGCGCGCTGCCCGGCGTCCCCAGCTAACGCCAGGCGGACCGCATCCGCTACCGCAGATTCGTCTCCGGAGAAGTCAGGAATCGAATGGCGGTACCAGCGCGCGAGCTGATCGCCAGTCCACGCCAGCGTTTTGTCCAGGTGGCAAAGGTTGCAAGCATTCGGCCTTCCGGTGGCAAGTTGGTCGGCCACCCTTGGGCTGCTCACCTGATGGCTGCGAATCGCCGTCAGGACTCCATACGTGGTATGCGGCATGTGACAATTGTAACATTGGCTTCCGTTCGATCCGGCTTGGTGGTGAGTGTGCGCAGTTACTTCGGTTTCCGTGCGGAACCGTTCGTGACACTGCGTGCAAGCCCGATTGTCCGTTCGGCTCGGGATGAGCTGATCGTCCGGCTCGCTGTTGTGTGGCGAGTGGCACGACAGGCAGGAGAACTGGCCTCCGCGGTAACATGGCGACTCGATTAATCCGTTATACTCCCGACCGCTCACTCGAATCATTCCGTCCGACCAAAAGAAATCACGGAAAATGTCTGGATTGCTATCGAGTGCCTTCCGGAGCCAGGGCTGCCTTTCCACTTCTTTTGGTCGTATGATCGGCGTGGTGGCTTCCAGATCGTCGCCCGGACGATAGCTGAACGCGCGTTCGGGCCAACCTTCGTTGCGGTCCCACCACTTCATCGAATGACAGAAGCCGCAAATCTGTGAAGCCCGGGCTGGCGCAATTTTTTCCGGATGGACGATGAACAGATTCGTGGCGTTGGAATCAGGCTTCCTGGCCAGGCGCCGCAGTTCGCGTTGCTGAGCAGCGTGGCGCTCACCCGGGCCGTGGCATGCCTCGCACGCAATGCC
>JBDTOW010000576.1:0-3982 GCA_039933075.1 Verrucomicrobiota bacterium
TTACAAATCGGCGATACGGCAGATTACAAATCTGCGCTACGAAGCCGTGCTGTGCGCTAAACACATGAACGAATCGGAAACCATCCAATGCCCGTTCTGCGGGCAGACTTTCGAGCTGTTGATCGACACGACTGTCGCTTCGCAACGCTTCACGACCGACTGTGAAATATGCTGCCGCCCGTTCGAAGTTGTTGTCGAGTGTCAGCCCGGTGAAATTCTAAGCTTGGATGTCCTGGGAAATTAGCGGAAGCTTTTCGCGGAATTCATGCATATCAATCCTAATACCGTCTTGTGGATTTACATTGTGCTCCTCGTTGTGGGAGGGCTAATCGGCTTTCTTAAAGCGGGCAGCAAGATGTCGTTGATTACTTCAGTGTCGTTTGCCGCCATCTTGAGTTTGTGCGCGACCGGGATTATTTTTCAGCGTTATGTCGCGGACATCATCCTGGCGTTTTTACTGGTCTTTTTTGCGGTCCGTTTGTCCAAGTCCAAAAAGTTCATGCCGATGGGCTTTATGCTGGTGTTAACCCTCGCCGCGCTGGCTCTGAGACACATTTAATCCGGGGCAATCGCCAAAACGGCTCGGACATCGGGCGTGTCTGCCATGCAAAAATCTCTTCCCATCTGGCAGATTCATTCGGACATCGTCGGAGGCCTTAAAACCGGTAATCGCCTGGTTTTGGTCGCGCCCACCGGTTCGGGCAAGACCACTCAAGTTCCCCAGATGCTCCTGGACGCCGGCCTGGCCGGCCAAAAAAGAATCGTCGTCCTCCAACCTCGCCGTGTGGCTGCCCGGACCGTGGCCGCCCGGGTCGCGTGGGAACGGAATGGAAAACTTGGCGCGGAAGTGGGATATCAAATTCGGTTTGACGATCAAACCAGTCTGGGCACACGCATCTGTTTTGTGACCGAGGGCATCCTGCTTCGCTGGCTCCAGGACGATCGGGCGTTGCCGGAAGTGGGCATCATTTTGTTCGACGAATTTCACGAGCGCAATCTCCTGAGCGATGTCGCCCTGGCGCTAATCAAACAGATTCAACAAAAGGAACGCCCCGACTTAAAGATCGCGGTCATGTCGGCGACGCTCGAGGCCGAGCCGATCGCCGGATATCTGGGTGATTGCCCAATCCTGATATCGGAAGGCCAAAGTTATCCGGTCCAGGTTTCTTATCTCGATCACCATGATGAACGTCCGATCACGGAGCAGGCTGCCGACGCGGTCGGGCGCATCGTTCACGCAGGCGAGCCGGGCGACATTCTCATTTTCATGCCGGGCATGGGTGAAATCAACGCCACGATTAACGCGTGTCGCGCCTTGCGAGCGGGCGAACGGCTCGCACTGATTCCTCTGCATGGCGAGCTGCCGCCGGAGGAACAGGACCTGGCGTTCGCAGCGAACGCGCTGCGCAAGGTGGTGGTCGCCACGAACGTGGCGGAAACTTCAGTGACGATCGACGGGATCCGGCACGTGGTCGACAGCGGGGTGGCCCGAGTTGCCCGCTACGATGCCGAACACGGCATCAGCACTTTGTTCCTCGAAGAGATCAGCCGCGCTTCGGCCGATCAACGGAAGGGCCGGGCGGGACGAACGGCGCCGGGAACGTGTTATCGGCTCTGGACCGAGAGCGGCCATTTGAATCGACCGGAACGAAACACGCCCGAGATCCAGCGCACCGATCTGGCGGAAGTCGTTCTCCTCCTCCATTCCCTGCATATTCGCAAAGCCGTGGAGTTCGACTGGCTGGACAAGCCCGATCCCGTGGCGGTCGAACGAGCTGAGAAGCTTCTGCATCTGTTGGGGGCCATCGACGAGAAAACCGAGGAACTGACGCCTGTCGGACGGCAGATGTTGCGACTACCGATGCATCCTCGTTATTCGCGGATGCTGGTCGAAGCGAGCCGGCGTGGCTGTGTGCCGGCGGCGGCTCTCTGCGCCGCACTCGTAAGCGGACGGGACTTGCTTCAACGGTTGCGGCGGGATGACAAACATATCGCCGAGGCGCGGGAACTGTTCGAAGCGAGCCAGGAATCGGATTTCTTTACGCTGATGCGCGCTTATCAATTCGCCCGGAACAATAATTTCAATGTCGAACAATGTCGACGTTACGGCATTCATTCGCAAACCGCCCGTCAAGTGGAACAGACTTACGAACAGATCATGCAGATCGCCGGGAAGCAGAAGTTGATTCGAGCGGAAACTTCGCCCGTCGAATCGACAAACACTTCACAATCCAAAATCCAAAATCCAAAATCGGACGATCCGTTGCTCCGCTGTGTGATGGCCGGGTTTATCGATCAACTTTGCCTTCGGCGGGACCAAGGAACACTCGAATGCGATTTAACGGAGGGCCGGCACGGCACCCTGGTACGCGAAAGCGTGGTGCAAAACGCGAACCTGTTCGTCGCGGCGACGATTCGGGAGGTTACGTCTCACGGCTCGGAAAACCTGACGTTGCTCGGGTTGGCCAGCGCGGTGAAGCGTGAATGGATCGAGGAAATGTTCCCGCAACATCTGACGACACACATCGAACATCTGTTCGACCGCACCCACAAACGCGTCGCCGCGATCAAACTCGAACGCCTTGGCGATCTGGTGATCCATCACGAGCATCAACGGGAGATCGATCCAATTGCGTCGGGTCGATGTCTGGCCGAAGCCTATCGCAAAGGCTGGTTCGAGCTGCCTTTATTTAACCACGAGGTGAAGCAGCTCGTCGGGCGCGTGAGCCTAGTCACCGTGGTCTTGCCGGAGCTGGAGTTTCCTCCGTTTGATCCCGCGGCGGTGACCGAGTGTTTAGCGCGCGCGTTTGCCGGGTTGACGCTCGTCAAGGAGGCGCAGGCGACCCATTTGCGCGACGAATTCCTCAAGCATTTGGGCAAGGAGCGGATCGGCTGGCTGGACGAACTCGCGCCGGCAACCATTCCCTGGCCCGACGGAAGAAAGATAAAGCTGTTGTATCCCGAAGAGCCTCGTGACCAAGATGGAGAATCCAATTCACCCGAAGCTCAGCTTAAGTTACACGAGTGTTTTGTCCTGAAGGAACACCCGCACATTTGCGAAGGAAAACTTCCCGTAAAGCTCTGGCTTTGCTATCCGGATGGCAAACGTCTGGAAGCAACTTTCAACTGGCCTGGGTTCAAAGCCAACAGCTATCCCCGGCTGAAATCGGCTTTGCAGAAAAAGTTTCCTGGTATTACTTGGATCTAAGGGAAATCTTACCCGGCGGCGACAATTCTGACGGACACTCTCGCGGCCTCGCTTCAACTCCAGCGGAGCGAAATATTTATAGGAACGCCGTCATTCCATAACTTTTTTTCTAGCTCCGTCGAAGCGGCATTCTTTAGGAAGTTCGCCGCCAGCCAGAACATTTCGCTCCCACGGAGCTTTGCTTGTCTGTTGCCATGGTCACTATAAATATTCCGCTCCTACAGAGCTGTTAAAGCGGTCCTGTCACTTGTTCCATGCGCGTGTGAAACATCCACCTTACCTACAGCCATACGAAACAGTTCCTGGCAAAGCTCTCGTTGTTCTTGAGATTCACGTTGACCCTGGGGAGCGAATTTCACTAAATTAGCGCACGTTAAACCCTTAACCAATCAACAAAATCTATGAGTACTATCGTTCCTCTTATTAGTTCAGGTGTAGCTGGCCCATTGGGAGTGTTACATCTCCCTCGACTCTGGCAAAAAGTTTCACTGGAAGCGCGCGGCAAGCTCTGCACTGGCTACCCCGGGATCGGCAAGGGTTATGACATGATGGTGATTAGCGCGCTCGGCCTGGAACCGCAAAAAGTCGCCGACTACGTCAAGAACCAACGCCCGACTTATCCGCAGTTCGAGACCTGGATCAAGCAACAGCCGGGAGTGAAACTAGACAAGGACACCATCGACAAATTGAACGCAGGGATTCGCGGGTACATTCATGATGACGCCACGCGCAAATCGGTCCTCGGCGCCAACGGAATTCCGGACGACGCGAATG
>JBDTOW010000577.1:0-3974 GCA_039933075.1 Verrucomicrobiota bacterium
CGGTTCGGGATCAAACCGCTCTATTACGCTGTCCACGACGACACGCTCTATCTGGCCTCGGAGATCAAGGCGTTGTTCGCCGCCGGAGTGCCCGCGAATTCGGATCATGAGTACTTCTATCAGCACGCGACCGGCCCGGCGATGCCCGACCGCACCCTCTTTGGGGGAGTGTATCAGGTTCCGCCCGGTCATTCTCTGATCGCGACCCGGCATGGAATGCGCGTTTTACGCTATTGGGAATTCTACTATCCGTCCGCGGCCGAACTCAGGGCGGGCACGCGCGACGAACGCTCTTACGTCGAAGAGTTCGCCGCGGTGTTCGAGGAAGCCGTGCGTCTCCGGATGCGCGCCGACGTGCCCGTGGGTTGTTACCTCAGCGGCGGACTCGATTCTTGCGCCGTGCTGGGTTTCGCGGCGCGAATTTCCAACTCGCCGATCCAGGCGTTTACTCTGACCTTCGATCAGGCGGCCTACGACGAAGGCGAAATTGCTCGCGAGATGGCGGCGCGAGCCGGCGCGGACTTCTGTCCCATCCCGGTCAAGCAATCGGACATTGCGGAGCATTTCGCGGACGCAATCTGGCATTCGGAAACCCTTTTCAGCAACGGTCACGGAGTGTCAAAATATCTGCTCAGCCGCGCGGTGCGCGACGCCGGGTACAAGGTCGTCTACACTGGCGAAGGCTCGGACGAAATTTTCGGCGGTTACGTCCATTTTCGCACCGACATGCTCCAGCATAACACGCAGGGCCAGGATCCCGCGGAAGTCCAGCGTCTGATGCGACAACTCGAAAGCGCCAACGCTGTCTCGCGCGGGTTTCTCATGCCCGCAGGTCAAACAGGGTCCCTTGAGAGCGTCGAGCGAGTGCTCGGCTTTGTTCCCTCGTGCTTCAAGGTGTTCGCGGCGCAGGGCCAGAAACGGTGCGAACTCTTCGCCGCCGACTTCAAAGCGGCCTTCGCGGGACGCGATAGCGCGCGCCTCTTTCTCGATGGCTTCGACTTGCCTGGCGTACTGGCGGGTCGCGATCCGTTGAACAAGTCGCTGTTCGTCTGGGCGAAATCATTTCTGCCAGGTTACATCCTCAATCTGCTTGGCGACCGGATGGAAATGGCGCACTCAATTGAAGGCCGTGTGCCATTCCTTGATCACCACGTCGTCGAGTGTGTCTGTCGCGCGCCGGTGTCGTTGAAAATCCGGGGCATGACCGAAAAATATCTGCTGCGAGAGGCCGCGAAACCAGTGATCACCGACACCGTTTACCGTCGGCAAAAGCATCCGTTCATGTCGCCGCCAGTGACTCTGGCACCCACGGAGCGGTTCCATCAAATGCTACAGGACACACTGCGCGGACCCGTCCTCGCGTCGCTGCCATTTTACGATCAGACGAAAGTCATCGCCCAGCTGGACGCACTACCGGCTATGTCAGATGGCGAACGCATCGGGTGGGATCCGGTGTTAATGTCCGTGCTGAGCACCTGTGTTATTCAGCAACGATTTGGCTTGAGCTGAACGTCCACTGAAAACCGGCAGTCAACGAGCGGCAGTTCGATAGCCCGGGCTCAATTATCCAATCATGGGGACGCATTTTTCTCGTTCGACGAGACTTTCAACGGTTTGACTGCCGGTTTTGAAGACTGCAGCGAGGATGACAAATAATTCTCAGGCTGCTTCAGTCGAGATTCGCCATTGCCTTCCTCATAGTACAACGCCGAACCCACGCGCGTGAAGGTGAGATATTGGCGCCAGACCAGAAACCCCAAATCGTAGGAAGCCTCCCTGGTGTTTGTCTCGGGCGTGAATGCAGGTGACTCGTCGCCGATCATCGCTTCCACGAGCACACGCCCATCCATTGGGGTCGGCGAACTCGCGCCCAAGATCGAAAGCACGGTCGGCGCGACATCGATGTTTCCACTGGGAAGCTCGCTGACAAATCCTTTCTTAAAATCCGGACCAGCGGCGATGAGCGTGTTGTGCAAATCGAATGGGCTGAGCGAAGCGTGCGTGCCGCGCCCCTTTTTGCCTTCGACGGAAACAATCATTCCGGGCGCTCCGAACTCATTCCGCTCATCGGTCCAGCGCATGGAAACCAATACATCCGGGGAGCCGTTGGTGGATTGCACGTGGGCCTGGCTCAGGGGAAATGTGCCGTCAACCGGGAGCGCCGAGAAGATGACGCCCGCGAAATCGCTTCCCTGGAGAAACGCCACCAGTCGGCGAATCACCGCTTCGTCATGCTCGAACACATAAAAGGATGTGCTGCCCCCAAGATTGATGACCATGATGTCTCCCGCCTCGGGGTTTTGAAACTGTTTGCCGGCCGTAAACTTCGATCTCCTCAACGACTCGATCAAATCGGGGCTGCGGTTGATCGTGGAAAAGCCGTGATCGGACACGACGAAAATATCGGTGCGATCGAGCACGTCCTTTTCCTGCAATGCTTTGATGACCGACGCGAGGTGCTTGTCGCTGCTCTCTAAGGCGCTGATAGCCGCCTCGGAGCCGACGCCCGATTCGTGCTGGGAGGCATCGGGTTCACTGAGCCAGAGCAGAGAATACTTGGGAACATTTTTTTTCCAAAGCTCGCGGGTAAGAGCTTTAGTCGTCCAGGAGTCGGGCGTGACGGCCCCGCCCCCTCGTCCGGTCGTCGAGGGCCTTTGAGCGGCTGGCGGCGCGGATAGCGGTTGGTTCGTGTTCGACGACGTCGCCGGCGGGCGATTCGTAGGGAATGGTCCAATCTCAAACGAGTTGACCAGTGTTTCGGAGACAGAACGCGGCAGCGTCTGACCTGCAAAAAGTGTGACCGAAGCTTTTTGCGCCGGAGAACTTTTTTTCCCAGAGCGGTCATGAAGCAGCGCCACGGGCTTTGCTCCGGCGATGACGGTGGCGTAGCCCGCCTGCTGCACGATTTCCGCAACCGTCGCCGCTTCCAGGTAATGACCGCCGGTCGCGGCATCGCCCCGACGTACCACATCGAGCGCCTCGGTGCCGTAGGGACTCAGCCAGTTGAAATCAGAGCGGTATCCCGTGTTGGCCATGATACCGTTGTGGTCGGGTTGCATTCCAGTGGCCAGAGCGGCTCCGTTGACCTCGGTTGAGGTGATGTACGCCGAATGGTTGTTCGCGAAGAACGTCCCCTTTTTCGCAAGCTCATAAAGCGCCGGCGTGTATTGAGGCGTGACGAAATCCGGGCGCAACCCGTCCCACACCACTACGACCACGTGCTCCGCCTGGCCGCGCGCCACAGCGGGTTGAACGCTGGAGGCCAGCATCGCGAGCGCGCACAGAAAGGAAAATTGATTCATGGCATTGGTTTAACCGATCCTGAACGAACCTGCACGTTACGTTACGGTGGCTTTTGTGCTTCAAAGCGTGAACTCCACCCCTTCGCGGATGGCGATGCCGTTGGAGTTCAAGCGCGGCGCCTGGCGTCCATCACGACCATGAAGCTGGTACAAGCGAAACCCTGGGGAATCGCGGGCCAACCAGGACGGGTTCTGGGAAAACAGTTGGGTCCGCTTTCCCGAACGCACGCTCGCGGCAACCGCCGCAAAGGTGTTTCAAGACCTGAGTGATGAGGGCAACCAAGTCTTGATTAAGCGGCCTTGGGCTTTTCAAGGTCACCTTCAATCGGTCAACTCGTCGCGGGTGTTGCCGCCGCCGTTCCTTCGTCCAGGGCGGTGTCCAGGTAAACGAACCGCTGCCCGCTCCGCAGGTAGTTGTCCACGACCCGCAGAACCTCGGCCGAGCGCAGCCACACGGGACCACTTTTGTTGAACCGTTCTTCGAGGAGCGCGGCGAGGCGCAGGTATCCGCGCATGATCACGCGCGTCCGCAGGAGATCGAGCAGGTGATGCTCAATCTCGGCGGCGTTCTCAACCCCCGGGTGAACAGCCATGGCCAGCAGGTAGTAGGTCTGGTGCTCGCCGAAGTGTGGGTCATCATGCACACCTTCTTCGTCATAGTTTTCGAGTGGG
>JBDTOW010000578.1:0-3972 GCA_039933075.1 Verrucomicrobiota bacterium
ACATTTGCATAGAATCGCGACGGGTCCACACACGTCCACAGGTCAGTCTTGACATCAAAATTGTGCCCACTAGTCTGCCTAAACTTATGACAGTCGAGCTAGCTGAAGCCCTCCTCGTGAAAATTGAAGCCAAAATCGCATTACGCCACCGTTTTGCTGGCGACCGAGGAACGATTCTGCGTTTGGATAATCATGCAATGATCAACATTTTTGACGATGGTCGTTACTATATCCAAGGGTCGAACACAGAGATGCTGATCGCCTCGTTCAGTCAGGTCGAACAACCATGGGATCCAGATAGCTGGGACGGGGGAGGACCTGAACAACTGCTACCTTGGTGGCCCCCGCCGCGCCCAACCAAACGGTTCGAATTTTGATCGAGTGTCGCCGAGAATCGCGCTGCCCGTGACTTTCTCCATACGATCGTTTGGAGCTCACGAACCCGCCGCATTACTTAGGCTCTCGCTGTCTCTCGCATTCCAGGCAGCCCATCAGCCAAGCTCTTTGAGTAGCTTGGCGAGCTCGGGATCCATCTCTGGCTCGGCGTTCTGATCTAAGGCAGCCTCGCCCGGAGGTGTCGCTGGGGCCGCCTCCTCGTTGAAACCCGTCAGCAACTTATCAAGTTCCGGATCACCGCCAGAAGGTTCCGCGGCAGGCTCCACCGGAGCTTGGGCGGCTGTTCCAGTCGGAGCTTCTACCGGGATTTCGGTGGAGTCGGCCGATGCTTCGGTCGTTTCTGCGGTTCCGGCCTTTTCCTCAAGCTCAGGCACCTCTACTTCTGCAGCCGGTGGGGGGCTGGAGGACGAAGCCGACGATGCCGTGACAGGCTGCCACGGTCCGGCGAGCTGTCCGTCGGCGAGAGAGGCAAACCCACCCAAACGCACTTCTGGCCGGCCTTTAATCGAGAGCATCGGCATGAAACGATGTCTCCTGACCATCTCCGCGACCTTGGAACTCAACATCCGCTCAGTGCATGGCAACGCCGTCTGATCGCCATCCGCGTCGGTGTAATAATAAAAGGGCATTTCACCCAACGTCAGGACCGAGCCAGGCTTCATTTTCGCGCCCTCGCGTCTGAACGTCGCACCCAGCAACAAGCCAGCAATGACGGCCGAATTCCCCCACAGCATTCCACTCAGTCCTGCCTGAGGCGTGAACTCCTCGAAGTTGAAAGATTCGACGGGATCGGTGCGCCGACCATAAGGCATGCGCAACATAAATCGCGGCACCACCAGCCCCACGTAACCCGCCTCCGGCATTTCGGCCAGCGCGTCCCACGACTGACGAATCAAGGGATGCAGGTCGGCCGGCTTCGTTTCAAGACAGCTTGTCCCGACGGCCGCGATGAACGCCGTTTGTGTCTGGGCGACGATCTTTGCGATGCGCCCGAGTAATTCCGCATGCGGCGGCGTCTGCTCGAAAAGATAGTTGCCGACGATTACCGCAAAGGGGCCTTGGGTCGCGTCAAGTGCGGGCTGTTCCACAAGCAATTTGTAGAGGCCGGATTCCTCCAACGCATCGGCTGTGCTCAGATCCGCCGCGATCTCCTCTGCCGTGAGGTCGTAAAGCACAATCTGCAACGTCTCATCCGTCTCCAATCGCCGCACCAAAAGATCTGCCGAGCGCCACAATGCCTCGAAAGCCTGAAAGTCCGGATGGTGAAGCACCGACCGCATCGTCGCCGCCAGCGCCGAATCCACCATGGCAACAAGCGGGTCCTGACGCGGATCTTTCGCCGGGACGATGTAAGGGCCAACCACTTGTTTGAGCATATCAGCAATCGATACGGCGGCTTTGGCCGGCACCGTTGGCGCGCCAATCAATCGGGCGAAATCGCTCAGTTTTCCGTTCACGGGAATTGCCGCGCTGCGGGCTCGCACCGATCTCGGTCTGGAAAGCTTGATGCCAGCCCAGGCCTGGACCTCCTTCGCGGCTTTCGCGAATGTTGAGGGCGTTTTCAGCCGGTGTCGCAGCCCGGACAACTCGCTGAAAATAGGCAAGCTCGTGTACAGTTGATCAGGATGAAGATCGTCGATTGCGTTGACGGCCACTTCGACGACGACGCCGTCTGCGCCGATCGGCAGGCGCAACTTAACGCCAAAGCGCTTCAGGGTCGCGTCGAGGTTGTCGCAATCCACTTTCAACGGCTTGCGGCTCGCGAGTGACGCCCCGGTGTCGAGCAGGCCGCGGTTGGTGCGCGCTGAAAAATCGCCGAGCAACGCCAGGCGGAAGCGACCCGTTTTCTTTGCCGCCGGTTTCGATGCGGCCACGCGCATCGTGCCAAAGTTTACTTCGTAAGCCATAGGTTCCCTTTCGGATTCGCGTCACTTTTCCGGTTTGGTGCCCGTGATGAGATGCAATTGCTTCAGCGCGTCCGGAGTGAGGTCCGTCATGATCGTCATGAAATCCTTGTCCACTAACCGTTGCGCGCGTTGCAAGATCAGCGGGACTGGACTGGAGGGCTCGTTGTCGCGGTAATAGTCGCAAATCAAACCCAGCGCTTTGATCACATCGGCCCGGGTCTGGATAGTGCCCGACACCGGCGCGGGTTTCGCCACGGACGGGCCGCCGCCGCCTCCATCGGCGGATGGTTGCGCCACGGCCTCACTCACGGCGTAGGGTTGAACCGCGTGTTTCATTTCACCGAGCAATTTGCTCAATGACTCGAAGTTCACTCCTCGCCCGGCGCCAAGGGCCGAATCGAGAAAAGTCTCAATGCCCCGAGTGTGGCCGATCAATTGGTCCACAAGACCCAGCGCGGCCTTCGCCGCGTCGGGACCGGCGTCGCGGAAGGCAGCTTGTATTTGGTTCAGGTCAGGTCCTGACTGACCAGACCCGGTCCCGCCGGAGGGCTGGGTTTTGTCGACCTTCTCTTTTGCGGTGAGAATCTGTTCAAGAGTGATGCGGCCCATGGCCGGTGAATGGCAAAGCACAACCTGCTTGAGATGAACGGCGAATCGGTACGGTTCGCCCGCCGACGAGAGATTGTTCAGAATATTCAATCGCTCCGTGGGATCGTTTTTATCATCGGGGTCCAGCTTGGGAAAAAGGGTGCTCCAATATTTCTCCGTGATGCCGCGCACAACGGCGAGACCGTCGCGGAGGCCTTCGAGGCCGCCGATCTTCAGCAACGATAATGTCAAAATGACTCCCGCCGTGAGGTGTTTCGATTGGCCCAACACTTCGAGCGCGACGTCTCGCACTTCCTTCCAATCTGGTTCCTGCGGAGGGCTAAACTGAGTTTCGGCCTTGCCACGCGAGATCGTCTCGAGGTTCTGAAACGAAGCATGGTATGTGAAGTCCTCACCGCATGGCTTGTCATCAGCAATTGGTTTAAGTAAATCGTCTACGTTGATCATGGGGTTGGTTCCTGTTTCGGATGAATTGTTTCGCGTTCAACATTCCTGCGGGCGAACTTTCGCGCCCGTCCCGCGCCACCGTCGCGCATAAGAACTCCCGGCCCTTCATTGGGGGGCGCGAATGCAGCGAAAACCGCAGATCTCCGACTGCGTGTTCGGAAGCAACGCCGCCGAGGAATTGGTGCTCTTAAACGCGCCGCCCTTGAGGCGTTTCTGAACGCGCTCGACGTCATCGAGGCACCACTCCCAAACGTTGCCGAGCACGTCGAACAACCCAAACTTGTTGGCCGGACCGGACTGCCCCACGACCGCGGGCACCCCCTTGCCGGTCAAACCGCCGCCGGGTAGATCCTCGAATTTCTGGCCTCCGAGGAATTCCGTCCACTGCTTTTCCGTTGGCAAGGTGTATACGTCGCCGGCCGGGAGTTTGCCACGCTCCATTTCAGTCAGTTTGCGGCAAAATTCTTTCGCGTCATTCCAGGCAACCTGCTCGACGGGCTGGCGGTCGTTCACCGATTTGCTCGGGTTGGATTTCATTACCTTTCGATATTCGGCTTGCGTGACTTCGTACTTGCCAACCCAGATTCCCGATGGCACCGAGACGAGCACCATG
>JBDTOW010000579.1:0-3972 GCA_039933075.1 Verrucomicrobiota bacterium
CAGCGCTGCTCTGACTCCGGGATTGCCATCGCCCGGTTCTTCGTGCTGGATTCACCCGAGGCATTCTGGCCAGCCGGCTGGCAGCCGCCCGTGGTTCTGAAACCGGTGCGACAAGGATCGAGTGTGGGTCTTCAATTCGTCGACCGCGTGGACGATCTCAAAAGGGCGTTGACCGAGGCGTTGCGTTATGACCGGGAGGTGTTGATGGAAGAACGGATCGTCGGCCGCGAAGTGACCGTGGGAATCCTGGCGGGGGAAGCCCTGCCAATTGTGGAGATTCGGCCGAGGCAGGGCGAGTTCGATTATCACAATAAATATACCGCCGAGGCGACCGAATATTTTTGTCCGGCATCGTTCCCGGCCGATGTCACAGCGCGCATTCAAGCGGCGGCTTCGGAAGCTTTTGAGGCCGTGGGCGGCCGGGATTTTGGACGCGTGGATATCATGGTTAACGAAGCGGGCGGGGCTGTGGTTTTGGAAGTGAATACCGTCCCGGGCCTGACGGATACCAGTTTGCTGCCCAAGGCCGCCGCCGCCGCCGGGCTTGCGTTCCCCCAATTGTGTCAACGAATGGTCGACATGGCGCGGGCGCGCGTGCCGCTGGTGGCTGGACCTGTGGACTCTTCGGTTCGCTGAGAAGGAAGTATGTGGTTTTCGAAAAAGAAGAAGAATCGCCGCTTTGGGAGAGTCCATGTGCTGGACGTCAAATTGCGTTCGCAGCAGGCGCGCGCGATCCGGACGCGACTGGCTTCGCGACTGGCCGGAGGGTTGGTCGGCACCATCGCGGGCCTTTTCCTCCTGTGGCAGGGCGGGAATTGGTTGCTCAAATATTTTGTTTTTGAAAACAACGCATTCGCCATTTCGTCGATCCAGGTCCAGACCGACGGTGACATTCCGGTGAAACAGGCGCGTCAGTGGGCGGGAGTAAAGTTGGGAGAAAATTTGCTCGCCCTCGATTTATCGAGAGTGAAACGAGATCTCGAACTGGTGCCCTGGATCCGAGAGGCGGCCGTGGAGCGCGTGCTGCCGCGTTCGTTAAAAGTGCGGATCAGCGAACGGGAGCCTCTGGCTCAGGTTTACGATTGGCAAGGCAAGACCTCGTCGGGTGGGGTCGAACGAGTGGTTTACTATTTGGATGTCGCGGGCTACGTCATGAGGCCCAAAGGAAGCTGGGCGGTCAGGACATCCCCGGAAACCACGAATGACGTTTTGCCCGTTTTGGTGGGCATCAAATCAACTGAGTTAAGACCCGGACGGCCCGCGGAATCGGAGCAGGTCCACGCCGCCCTGAGGTTGGTGGACGCGTTCGAACGATCGGACATGTTCGGAGTCGTTGACCTGACGCAGATCGACTTGTCAACGCCCGCCTTGCTCCGCGTCAGTACGGCACAGAGCAATGAAGTTACTTTTGCGACCCACCAGCTCGATCTGCAACTGCGCCGTTGGTGGATAATCCACGAGGCGGCCCTGAAAAAAGGCCAGGCAATTGCCACGTTGGACTTGTCCGTCTCCAATCATATCCCGGCGACCTGGTTCGAGGCCGCCGCGATCACCACTCTAAAACCTAAAACTGCGAAACCCATACGGCCTCGGAAAAAAAATGTTTGATTCATCCTCGATTATCGTCGGATTGGAAATCGGCACTTCCAAAGTTTGCGCCATGGTCGCTGAAGTTGGTGTGGAAGGCGCCGTCAACATCATTGGGGTCGGCCAAAGCCGGGCGCGCGGCGTGCGCAAAGGGGAGATCGCCGATCCCACAACCGTGGAAGAGGACGTTCGCCACGCAATTGTCGAGGCCGAACAGATGGCTGACGCAGAGATTCGCAGTGTGTACCTTGGGGTAACCGGCAACCACATTCGCGGCTTTAACAACCGCGGTGTCCATCCCGTGGTGTCCGCGGACCGTGAGATCACCGCCGAGGATGTCCAGGACGTCATCAAAAACGCCAAGGCGATCAATCTGCCAGCGGACAATTGTGTCGTCCACGCGATCCGCCAACATTTCCTGGTCGATGGACAGGACGGGATCCGCGATCCGGTGGGCATGCTCGGGGCGCGCATCGAAGTGGACATGCATGTGGTCCACGGCAAACTCAACCGGCTGCAAAACCCCATCCGCCTGGTCAAGGGGATGCAATTGGACGTTGAAGATGTGGTTTTTAATGGACTGGCTTCTTCGCTGGCGCTGCTCGACAGCGATCAAAAGGAGCTCGGCGCCCTGGTCATCGACATTGGGGGCGGCACGACGGAGTATGTGGTCTACACCGGTGGCGTCATCAAGCACACCGGTGTTCTCGCCGTCGGGGGTGATCATGTCTCCAATGATTTGGCCTACGGCCTGAGAATCCCCCTCGGCCGGGCCGAGCAACTCAAGATTGAACATGGCGCGGCGATCCTCGACGAAAGCGTCGAGGGAAAAACGGTGACCCTGGGCACCGAGGTGGGGCTGCCGCCGAAGAGCATCAACCTGGAACATTTGCGCCGCATCATGGCGTTGCGTTTGGAGGAACTATTCCAACTGATCGAGCAGGAACTCGCCGAGGCCGGTTTGCTGGACTACCTGCGCGCCGGTGTTTTTATTTGCGGCGGTGGCGCGCGCATACGCCAGATTCAGACTCTGGCGGAAAGAGTTTTCCAAATGCCCGTTTCCCTGGGGAAAGCCACTCCTCTCAACGGCCTGAAGTCCGCCCTTGATCAACCGGAATTCACCACCGCGATTGGCCTGGTCAAGTTCGGCTCCTTTCAGCACAAGAAGCCGCACAATAGAAATTTGTTTTCCCGGAGTTTCCGTGGAGCTTTGAGCGGTTGGTTTGGCCGTCGTTAATGCGCGGGTAAGAAAGACTGACATATGAATCAGAGTCAAGAACCTGCCTCCGGCCTCCCGGAAATGACGGAGGCGAATAAAGATCTCACCGTCAAGATAATCGGAGTCGGTGGCGCGGGCGTCAAAGCGATCGAGCAGATGGCCGAAACGGAACTTTCCACAGTGAAGTTTGTCGCGATCAATACGGACGGCCCAGCGCTGGAAGCCTGCAAGATTCGGGAAAAGATCTACCTGGGTGGCAAGCGCACACGGGGTCTTGGGGTTGGCGATGATCCAGAATTGGCTCGCGCGGTTGCCGAAGAAGATGCGGCTGCCATCCGCGCCGTCTGCTGTGCCACGGATTTAGTTGTGATTGTTGCCGGGCTGGGTGGCGGCACAGGAACCGGTATTACTCCGGTCCTCGCCCGTGTGGCAAAGGATGCCGGCGCGCAGGTGCTCGCGTTTGTAACGATGCCGTTCGAATGCGAGGGCTCGCGAAGGCAGCGCCAGGCGCGGGCCGGATTGCTCCAACTCAAGATCGAGGCGGACGGAGTGCTCTGCCTGCCCAACCAAAAGGTGTTAAAGTTGATCGATGAGAACACCAGCCTGGTGGAAACATTTCGAATCACAAACGACCTGCTGATGCAGGTTGTGCGGTGCATTTTGCGGCTCCTCACGCACCCAGGTTTTATCAACATCAGTTTTGCGGACCTTTGTGCGGTCGTGCAGGGCCGGCAGGCCGAAAGTTCGTTTGCCATGGCGGAAGCCTCGGGCGAAAATCGCGCGCGCGACGTAATCGAAAAACTGTTCGCCCACCCGCTGCTGGATGGCGGGCGCGCTCTGAGTGAGGCGGATACCGTGCTGGTCAGCTTGATCGGCGGCACTGATCTGACGATGGCCGAAGTCAGCCGGGTAATGGAACAAGTCAATCGCCAGTGTGAACAAGCCCACGTGACGATGGGCGCCGCTATGGACGAGTCATTCATACAACGGTTGAGCGTGACGATCGTCGCTTCGCAACACACCGGCCCCGAAACAGGCTTTGCTTCGTTGATCGCCAGTGGTAACGGGAGCGACGAGACCACAAGTTATCCTTCGGCCGTTTCCGGGGAAAGAGATGGGCAGTGCAGGAATGAACCGCTGAGCCGCCCTCCTTCCCGTTTTACTGC
>JBDTOW010000580.1:0-3961 GCA_039933075.1 Verrucomicrobiota bacterium
GACGGAGGTCAGAACGCATTCCCACGCGCAACATTTCATTGATCGCTTTCTTGAGGGCTACGGCTGGCAGGGGCGCCACCACCATCCGCCGTTTGAACTGGCAGCGCTTTATGTAGATCAATTTCCTGAAGGCGATCTCAGTCGCGACCGGGCGCGTCGTCACGGCGTGAAGATTTATCCGACCATCCCGGAGGCACTCACCCTCGGGGGCGCGAACCTTGCGGTGGACGGCGTGTTGATCATCGGCGAGCACGGCAAATACCCCCGCAACGCCAAGGGCCAGACGTTATACCCGCGATACAAGTTCTTTAAGGAGGTGATAAAAGTTTTCGAGACCAGCGGACGCTCCGTTCCTGTCTTCAACGACAAGCATCTTTCGACCGACTGGAACGAAGCAGTCGAAATGGTCGCGGACTCCAAACGGCTCGGCTTCGCCTTTCTGGCCGGCTCTTCGCTGCCGGTCACCTGGAGGATTCCGTCGACAGAGATCCCGTTGGGGACGCTTTTGGAGGAAAGCGTTAGTGTTTGCTACGGTGGCGTTGATTCTTACGATTTTCACGGCCTCGAAACGGCACAATGCATGTCCGAGCGCCGGGCAAACGGCGAAGTGGGAGTCGCCTCGGTGCACGCGGCAAGGGGTGAGAAAGTCTGGACGCTCCTGGCAGATCGCGAACAGACGCGAAGACTTCTCTTCGCAGCCTTGGCCCGCAGTCACACTTGCAAAGCGCCGACAGGATATACGGTGCCGCTGCTCAGCCTCGATTGGATCCGCGAGTCCAGCCCGAATGCGGTGGCATACTTCATCGAGCACCTGGATGGCTTTCGCACCACTTTGTTTGTCCTGAACGGTCTGGTGCTCGACTTCACCTACGCCGGACGGGTGAAGGCAACTAATGAAATCATCTCGTGCCAGATGCACCTGCCCATGCCCTCGCGCGTATCTACGACCGCCGATTTTTTCAATCCGCTCGTAAATCACATCGAGCAAACCATTCTGCGGCGAAAGGCGGCTTATCCGGTCGAACGGACATTGCTCACCACGGGGATGACTCTCTTCGCGGTAGAATCCTTATATCGCGGCCAAATCCTGCTGCAAACACCCGAGCTGAAATTGGCTTATCAGCCGTCCGTGACTTCCAACTTTTGGAGAGCCTGATATGAGGCAGCTTCGGAAAATTGCTTTTCTGTGTGAGGATTTCGCAGTTCAGACTCCCGCGCAACAGCTTCTCGATCGCTTTGATCGCTTTCTAATCGGTTATCCCCGAGCCGGAGAATTTCATCGCCTGGACGGGTGCAAAATCTCCTTATACCTCCCTGGTGGTGAGAGTAACGCCGAGATGCAACGTCGACAGAAAGATTTCGAGTTGCTGGTCGAGCCAGACCTCGGGAAAGCCCTGTCGAACTGCGACGCCATTATTGTCGTGTGGTCTGGCGGTGGTGCAATCGCCAACGAACCTTTGCTGGAAGATCTTCTTCGACGCGCGCCCGTTGGCTGCGCGTGTTTCGTTCACGGAGTTCTGGCCAACAGCTCGGACGTAGCTGCGAAAATAATCGCGTTGGCCCGATCCCGGCGAGTGTCGCTGCTCGCGGGCATTCCTCTGTCTGTGGCCTGGCGGCTCCCGGATGTTGACGTGGCGCCTGGAACAGAGTTGCGAGAAGCACTGATCATCGTCCAGGGAGCATCTCCGGTCGCTGAATTGAACGCCCTCGAGGGACTCCTGCCGCTTACCGAGCGCCGGCGCGGAGGGGAATCGGGCGTGCGCAGGGTGAGCTTTCTTGAGGGACAAGAACTGTGGCAAGCGGGCGAAAGAGGCAAGTGGTCGAAACCGCTCCTCGCCGCAGCCATCTCCCGTTCCAATACTCCTCAAGGCGATCCGGCCCGGGATGGTCGCACGCAGGATTTAGCCGGCCTGGGCCTGGTACCAAAACTGGCGAGCAATCCGCGCGGATGGATCATCCAACACCGCGATGTGCTTCGATCCGTAATGCTGGTTTTGGATGGAGTCGTGGCCGACTTCAACTTTCCCGTCCGCGCACGCGACGGGCGAACGCTGTCCGCTCAGCTCTATCGGCCGCCTGCTCCAGCCGAGCATCAGTTCAGTCGGCTGGCGGAAGTGATGGAAGGATTCTTTCGCACCGACAAGCCGCCCTGGCCAATCGAGCGCAATCGTTTGGTTGCCGGTTTGCTCGCGACTTTCGCAAAACATCCTTGGCGATCGGGACAACGGATGGCGACGCCAGAATTAAAGATTTCCTATTCAACATGAAGGCCACCGCGCAAGCAGTGGAAATTTACTCCGGGTGAGGCGCTTGTTAGCCGCAAAAGAACGCAGAGAGCGCAAAGAAGCTTCACCACGGATGATACGGATGATACGGATGCGCACGGTTTCTCAGGGCTGAAAGCCCGGCAGAAAATAGCCCAGGGCAGCGCCCTGGGTTAAATCGTTAAAACTCGTTCCTAGCCCTGTAAGGGCGACAGGATCTATCCCAAACGACTTGAGCATGGTAGGCTCACATCGTGGCTAATGCCCGGCATTCCAAAGCAGGCGGTTTCATTAGGAAACTTCTGTTCTCTGGATTGTCCGCCTTCACCGAATTGGAGCAACGCATCGCCGACCTTCCCGATGAAAAGTCCCGCGGCGATGCCTTCGAGGTTTTCGCCGAAGCCTATCTCGCCACGCAACGCAAGCATGACGCGGAAACGGTCTGGCCGCTGGCGAGTGTGCCGACTGAAACTCTCGGCAACCTGCAACTCGCAAACCAGGACTATGGCGTGGACGGCGTGCTCAAGACGCGCCTCGGAAAATTCAGCGTGTATCAGGTCAAGTTCCGGACGGGCAGACCCGCGCTCACTTGGACCGAACTCGCCACCTTCATGGGTTTGGCCGACAGCCCAAACATCCACGGCCGCATTCTGCTGACAAATTGCGATGAACTTCCTCCAAGGCTGAATGAACGGCAGCGATTCTTCTGCATACGCGGCTCGGATTTGGACCGGCTCGAACCTGGCGACTTCAAAACCATCGAAGCGTGGCTGGCTGACTCGGGTTATCGAGCGCCCAGGAAAACTCCGATGCCGCACCAGACCGAGGCGCTGGACCACATCCTTCCGGCGTTCAAGGAGCACGATCGCGTCTCGGGGATCATGGCCTGTGGCGCTGGCAAGACCCTCGTCGCCCTGTGGGTTGCGGAAAAGATGCAGGCGTCACGCATACTTGTCCTCGTTCCGTCCCTCGCCTTGCTGCGCCAGACACTCCATGAGTGGCTGCACGAAACAAATCTGCCCGCTCTCGCTTATCTCTGCGTCTGCTCCGACCCGACGGTGAAGGAGGGACTTGATGCGATTGACACGAAACAGTCTGACCTCGACTTCCAAGTCTCCATACCGCCAGCGCGCGCGGCTTTCTCGACGCTCCTTTCACCGGCACGAAAGTCGTCTTTTCCACTTATCAGTCGGCGCACGTGGTTGGCGCAGCTTTGAAACCGGGAGAGGCGTTCGACCTGGCCGTGTTCGACGAGGCGCACAAGACCGCTGGACGTAAAGGGCGCAATTACGCCTTCGCTCTCGAAGATTCCAACCTGCCCATCCGCAAACGCCTGTTTCTCACCGCCACGCCGCGCCACTACAACCCACTCCGCAAGGATAAGGAAGGCGACGCACAACTCGTCTTTTCGATGGACCGACCGGAAGTTTACGGCCCGCAAGCGTTCCGCCTGACGTTCGCGGAAGCGGCGCGCCGCGAAATCATCTGCGGCTACAAGGTCATCATCTCCGTCATCACTTCCGAGATGGTGACGAACGATCTTCTGAGTCGTGGCGAAGTGATGGTGAACGGCGATGCCGTGCTGGCCCGACAGGTTGCCAACCAGATTGCCCTGCGCGACGCCATCGAGAAATACGGCGCGAGCAAAGTGTTCACCTTTCATCGTGATGTGAAGTCCGCGCAATCATTCGTCAGCC
>JBDTOW010000581.1:0-3960 GCA_039933075.1 Verrucomicrobiota bacterium
ATCAGAACACGAACGTTTGCTTCTTCGGCCACACTCATGTTCCTTTCGCGTTCATTCGCGACAGTATTGTGCGCGGAGGGACGTACTCGAAGTTCAAGGTTGGGCCGGGTCGAAAATATTTCGTAAACGCCGGCGCCGTGGGCCAACCGCGCGACGGTAATCCCAAAGCAGCCTACGTAGTGTACGACCTGGACGAAGGCACGATTGAGCTTCGTCGTTTGGATAACGATATCCCTGGTTCTCAGGCGAAAAATATCAAGGCCGGTTTGAACCCGCGGCTTTGATTTGGTGAGGTCGCCGTGAGATGCCCGTGGCCGTCGCCAAGTAAACATCTTTGCTCGTATGCTCCCCGGCGTTCCGCACGCAGAATATTTCGCGCGAAGGTGGCGATGGTCGCGACGGACAAAGGACTCTTCCGCGAATAACCTTCGCTCCCTTCGCAACCATCGCGCGACTGCCTACTTACCAACAACCCCAGCCGGTCATGCCGGGGAGCCTTCGATCCACGAACACCAAAACGCCCCTTGCCGCCTTCCGACCAACGGGCGCCGAGGCGGGATCAGGGCTCGACAGAGCCTCGCCCTACCAAACGGCGCAGCCAACCGCTTCAATGATTTAACGAAAACTCCCTACTGCTGAGGATCGCCCAGTAAATGTCCTCGACCACCGGGCGGATTTCCGATTCTTTTGAGTCTTTCAGGAGTTGCTTAAGTTTGGTCTTCTCTGTTTCCGTCGGATAGCGCGAGAGGGAACTTAGATAGGCTTCTTCAATAAGCTTTTCATTCGGCGTTTTGGCAGCGAGCAATTTCTCGATTTGATTTCCCTTCGCCGAGAGTTTCGCGTTGACGGTATCGCCGTTGGCGATGTGCAGCGCCTGGGCAATGCTCGGTTCGGAAGTGCGCTCGCATTCGCAGGTTTTTTCCCTGTCTGGCCGGCCAAAGCTTTTCAAAAAGTAGGAAGCGATCCGGGTGTCCGGAAGTTGCAGCGCGCGGAATCCGACCGGATATTTGTCGCCCAGGCCGCGGTTGGCATTGCGGAGATCGGTCACAAACTCGGTGGGTACGCCGGCAATCTGTGAATAGGCATCGAGTAACACCTCGGCCATCATGCGGCGCGGGTAGTAGTGCGAATAAAAACGCTTGTCTGCCGCGTTCTGCGGCAGCGGCTGGCTCGAACGCTGGTAAGTCTCGGATTGCAGAATCGCGCGCATCAATGCCTTCAGGTCGAACTTCTGGTCGGCCAGAAAATTCGAGGCAGCCGACAAAAGCTTTTCGTTGCTGGCGGGATTGGTGGCCCGCAAATCATCGACGTTCTCGACAAGGCCCACGCCCATGAAATTCGCCCAGACCCGATTGACGATGGCCCGCGTGAAGTATGGATTGTCGCGCGACACAAGCCAATCAGCCAGGTGAGCCCGTCGGTCGCTCGGATCATCCAGGGTCATCGCTTTGCCATCGAGCGGCGTGGGCGGCTGCGGTCGTCCGGTCAACGGTTGGACGAGGTCACCGTCCGTCGAGGCGAAGATGACATTTTCGCCGTCGCTGGCGCCACTTTTGGCGCGGACGCGCGCAAAGAGGTTGGCCATTTTGTAATACTGGTCGTTGGTCCACTTCTCCATTGGATGGTTGTGGCACTTGGCGCAATTGATCGACATCCCGAGAAACGCCTGGGAGGTGATCTCGGACATGAGGCGTGGATCGTCGTGCAGAACATAGAAATTGCCCGCGCCATTTTCGAGCGTGCTGCCTTGCGCGGTGATCACGTTGCGGACAAAAACGTCCCAGGGCGTGTTCGCCTCGACATTGTGGCGAATCCAGTTGGAATAAGACCACATCGCGGCTGGCCGCAATTTCTCGCTGCTCACCAACAGCAGATCCGACCACTTGTAAGTCCAATAATCAACGAACTCCGTCCGCTTCAGCAGGGAATCGATCAATTCGTCCCGTTTCTTCGCTGATTCGTCGGCCAGAAATTCCCGCGTCACCTGTGCCGCGGGCAAAACGCCGATCGTATCGATGTAAGCTCGTCGAACGAACTCGCCGTCGTTGCAGCGCGGTGAGGGGGGAAGATTGAGACTTTCCAGCTTTTCCAGAACCAGTTCGTCGATGAAGTTGCGTCTAGTGGCTTTGGCAAAGATCTGCTCCGACAGCTTCTGATCGAACGGGACTGTGATCGTGGCAACCGTGATGCGGCTCAGATACCAGGCCGTAATCGCGCCTTCGCCGTAACCCATTACCTGTACGTTCCCGTTCTCGTCGACGGTGGCGACGGTGGTGTTGGCGGAGGTGTATTTGACCCAGCGCGTGACATCCTCGGCATGGCCATCGGTGAAGTGCGCCCGCACGATCAATTGCTGGGTGGTGTTCGTTGTGAGAACGGCGTGATCGGGCAAAATTTCCAAATGATCGATGCTCATCTCGTCTTGCCGGGGTGGCGGCGCGCCCGCGGCGATCCATTCGGACAGGACCCGGTATTCGAGCGAGTCCGTGTCGAAGCGTTGGCCGCCCTTATGCGGAACAGCTCCGGTAGGTTTCAGTAACAACAGGCTGCGTCCGGGATCGCTCAGGACGATGCGCCGACCGAGCGCCTGCCGGGTAATCGTGAGGAAATCGCCATCATTATCGTAACCGCGGAGCGAAAGTTTGAACCCATTTTTTCCCGCCGCAGCTCCATGGCACGCACCCGAGCTGCAACCGGCTTTGGCCAGCACTGGCTGCACATGATTTCGAAAGCTCCACTCAAATGGTTTGTCCATGTCCGTGACGGTGACCTGCGCGGTGGCGACACGATTGTCCAACTTCGCGCTGATTGTGACGGTGCCGTTAGCCACCGGCAGCGCCACGCCCTTTTCAATTCTCACCAAATTAGGATCGCTGGAGCTGAACGCGAGCGCATTCGTGATCTGGCCGACAAATTTTTGATCCTGGAACTTCTCGACCAACAATTGTTGACGCGCGGCGGAGCCATTCAGAGCGAACTTCGCCGGCACGATGACCAATGAGTCAGCGGCCTGGGCGGCAAAGGTGATGAACGTAAGTATGATTAAGATGAAGTGCTTCATTGATCAAAACAATTCCATGATCGGTTGCGTGCCGAAATCCACCAGCGGGAAAGGACGCGATTGCGGGCCGGGCAAATGTGTTTCCAGGTCCAGGCCGAGGCTCCGATAAATCGTGGCGACCACTTCGGAAGGTTTCACCGGGCGCTCGACCGGATACCCACCGATGTCGTCGCTTTTGCCGACGACGCGACCACCTTTGACGCCGCCGCCCGCGAAATAAACCGTCCAGCATTGCGGCCAGTGATCGCGCCCGCCCGCCGGATTGACCTTCGGCGTGCGGCCAAATTCCGCGAGATTGCAAACAAGCGTATTGTCGAGCATGCCGCGCTGGAACAAATCTTCGAGCAGCGCGCTGTAACCTTGATCGTACATCGGCGCGACGATCTCTCTCATGCCCGCGATCGACGTGAACGGTTTTGAACCGTGGATGTCCCAAGTGATTTCGTCGAAGACGGTGATGAACGTGTTAATGGTCACGAAGCGCACTCCGGTTTCGATCAAGCGCCGGGCCAGGAGACAACTCTGGCCGAAGCGCGTCATGCCATAGCGCTGACGGACTTTCTCCGGCTCTTTGGTCAGATCAAATGCCTCGCGCGCCTTCGTGCTGGTCATGAGCCGGTAAGCATCGGCGAAATTGCTGTCCATCAATTTGGCGCTCTCACTGGCTTCAAAATTCTTGACCGTGTCGTCGATGATCTCGCGCAGCTCACGTCGTCGCTGGAGTCGAGCTTCGCCAATCTCCTGGGGCGGGAGCAGGTCGGGCACTTTGAAATCTTTCTTCGAGGGATCGGCATTGAGTACAAACGGGTCGTAAGCCTTGCCCAGAAATCCGCCGTCCTGACCGTGGGGCAGGTTTCCGCCGGTCGGTCCCATCGGTTCCGGGAGGATGACGTGAGCGG
>JBDTOW010000582.1:0-3955 GCA_039933075.1 Verrucomicrobiota bacterium
AGGGACCGAGTATGGCGCGCGCAACCTTTAATCCCAATACGGTCGACTGGTCCGGTGAGAATCCGGGGATGTATCTCAAGGAAATGGCCGATGGCCCATTCGTGACCCTGATCAGCTTTTTTCGCGTGATCACCTCCCCTCATGGCAAAGGTCACGCTGCCTTCATGCTGCTGGATCCGCACGGCGGAGGCGGGAATCCGGAGAAGCCCAATGTCTGCCTCACCGACAACGAGCCGCTGGCCGAGTACTTGAAGAAAGGTTTCCTCTCCTGCTTCAGCGCGTTCAAGGGCGTGACAGCCCTCTCGAACTTGCAGATGAAGCCGGGTTGGGACTTCATCCCCAGCGGAGACGGGCGCACTTCGCACACCGAACGGTTCAGCAGCGCCATTGGCCAGGTAAGTTTGACTTGGGAGGAACTCTCCGCGCCGTTCATGGTGGAGCTGATGAAACAACAGTCCGCCACCGGTGCCCACGAGATGTTCTCGCTGTTCCTCGAATCCACGGCGGTCACGGCCACAATCAATGGCAAAAAAGTCGCAGGCAAACCTTTTCCTCGCGATTGGGTCGGACGCAAGAGCACGACGGCGTTTCTGGCGTTTTCGGAGACCTGGATCCAAGTCTAATTGGGCTCTATGAATCCCAGATTGTTTCTCGCCGCCGCCAGCGCGGTTCTTGTTTTTTCATCATTGAGTCTCCCGGCGCAGGAGAACGCCGCCGCGCGGCACCAGATGGCGACCAACCATCTGAAGCGAGTCGCCGCCGAGCTATCGGCGCGTTGCTTGAGCGACGTTCGCACGCTGGACGATTGGAAACGGCGCCGTCCCGACTTGCGCCGCCAATTGCTCGAGATGCTCGGCTTGAGTCCACTGCCGGCCCGCACTCCGCTCAAATCGAAAATCACGGGCGTGCTCGAGCGCGAAACGTATCGCATCGAGAAAGTGGTTTTTCAAAGTCTGCCGGGGCTGTACGTCACGGGAAATTTTTACGTGCCGAAAGATTCCGCCAAAACGTTGCCGGCAATTCTTTATCTCTGCGGTCATGCCCCGCACCCGCTCGGAGCGAAGTTCAACTATCAGGACCGCGCCGCCTGGTTTGCGGCCCACGGCTTCGCTTGTTTGATTCTCGACACACTGGAATTTGGTGAAGTGCCCGGCATCCACCACGGCACGCATGACTTGAACATGTGGCATTGGCTATCGCTGGGCTACACACCGGCCGGGACCGAGGTGTGGAATGCGATGCGGGCTCTGGATTACCTCGAAACGCGGCCTGAAGTCGATCCCCGGCGGATCGGAGTCACCGGAATTTCCGGAGGCGGCGCGATCACGTGGTACATCGCGGCGGTGGACGAACGTGTCCAGGCAGCGGCGCCGGTTTGTTCCACGTTCACGTTCGGATCGCAAGCGGCGAATTGGCGTGCTTCGGGCCAATGCGACTGCATTTATTTCCACAACGCGTACCGCTGGGAGTTCCCGATGGTTGCGGCCCTCATCGCGCCGCGGCCACTACTCATCATCAGTGGGCGGCAGGATCTGGATTTTCCGCCCGATGGTTACCACGAAGTGTTTCGGCGCTCGAAAAAGATTTACGATTTGTATGCCCCCGGCGACTCAGGCCGAATTCGCGAGGTGGACGATGACGTCGGCCACAGCGACCCGCCCCAGTTCCTCCGCGAAGCGCGCCAATGGATGCGCCGCTGGCTCCAGGACGAGTCAACGCCGCTGGGCCGGGAGACCAACGCTCCATCGCGTGAAACTGCCGAAGTTCTCGCTTGCCTGAGCCAACTCCCCGCCGACGCCATCAATTACCGAATCCAGAACCAGCTCACGAGCCCGGTGTCATTGAGAAAGCCACAGTCACGTGCCGCTTGGAATCGGCGCCGAGCCGAGTTGTTGGCGCAACTTAACGAAAAGGTGTTTCAATGGTTTCCCCGGGAGAAGATCCCGTTCGAGACCCAGGTTTCGAAGAACAACGGTGGCTGGTCGCCGAAATACGCGGACTACAAGGATGTCAGTTTCCAAACGGAGGGGGGAGTGCGAATTCGCGCCCAACTTCTCGCACCCAAACAGGGCCTGGCCGGCGCGCCCCTGCTCATCTATGTGAAGCGGCCGGGCGACTCGATTTATTTTATGGACTTCGATGAACTGCTCCCCGTAATCGGGCATTATACGGTCCTGATTCTGAATCCGCGCTTGAGCGAGCTACCGGTGAGCTCGGCTGATTACGCCAGCATCGAAATGACGGCCGCGTGGAGTGGCCGCACGATCGCGGCGATGCAAGTCTGGGACATCCTGCGCGCCGTCGAGTGGGCTGCCAATGAAGAACGGATTCCCGCTTCTTCGATTGCGATTTACGGCAAAGGCGAGATGGGAATCCTTGCGCTCTATGCGGCCCTCTTCGATCAACGCGTCAGCCAAGTCATCCTGAACGATCCGCCTGGCTCCCATTGGCAAAGTCCGGCGCTGCTCAACGTCTTGCGGGTGACGGATATCGCCGAAGTGACGGGCGCATTTGCACCACGACGGCTGTCTTCTTTGACGAAGCTCCCGGATTCTTTCGGGCACACGCAGGCCATTTACCGACTCCAGAATGCTTCCAGGCAATTCGTCCAGTCGCCCAGTCTGCCGGAAGCGCTTGAGGTGTGGAAATACCCGAGGAATTAATCAAACTAAAACCGCAGTTGGATTTAACAGAAGGCAACGAAGATAACGAAGTTAGAAGCACTTGAGGAAGCCAACAACGAGCCTCACTTTTCACCGGCAAGAATGCAGAAGGCCCCTAAAAAATCAGTGGAACTCCCTCGATCTTCGTTTCCTTTGCGCGGTGCAGAATCAGCCCCGGGCTCTCCTGCCGACAGTACCGGGCTTACTGTTTTAATCGGTAGACCCTGGCGGGTGCTTTGTCCTTAACATTTGCTGAGTATGAATTGTTCGAGATGTCGCTAGCGGGAACATCCGTGTAAGTTCCGGTGACTTGGTTGGCTTCCTGAAGCGTTCCGGCGCCCGTCCAGGAAATCACAATCTTCCCCGCCTGCAGGACCGCGGGATTGAACTTCGCCGAGGCATTGGTAGTGCCCGTCCCAAAGTACGTGGCGGCCAGTTCCGCTCCGAACACGATATCCGTGCTGCTATTATTGGATTGGTGTACTTCCGCGGCCAAAAGATTGTCCCCCGGCACAAGGCTATCAATCGGAATATCGAAGGGACCTTCGTAGGCATTCTCGTGTCCGGCGGCCAATGTGTTGGCGTCAACAACGACATCTGGATCAAAGCCGAAGCGGTGGATTTCAACACCGTTCAAGTAAAAGATCGCGCCGTCGTCCACTACGTGTCGTAACCGAAGCTTCACATCCGACGTGATCGCCCCGGTTAAATCAAAATGGGTGCGAAAGTAGAAGGTGGTAACATACTCACCGTTGTCGTTGAAATGGCTGATGGGCGTCCGGATCGGTTCAACCGTCACCGTGGTCTCGTCGGCGATCAGGGTCTTTCCTTCCGGCCAGAGGCTGTCGTCGTAGCTCCGCTCTCGCCAGTCGGTGCCCAGATCCTGACCCGATCGGTCGTAGCGCCAACTCGTCTTGTCGTCGATCGCAACGAGCGTGGCTCGTTTGGCCGGGTTACCCACCAGGATATTGACCGGCGCAGCCTCCGCAAAAACACCGGCGCTGTCCACAGCCCGCGCGGTGAACTCATGAGCGTCTTCGGTCAGACCGAAAACAGAAATCGAAAACGGACTCGTTGTGGCTTCGCCGACTTTCTTGCCCAACTCGAAGAACTCGACTTTGTTGATCGATTTTCCACCGGCAGCCGATGCGGCAGCGGTGAGGGTAACGGTGGCTCCAACTTGAAAAGAGCTGCCCCCCGCTGGGCTGGCGATGGCCAGAGTCGGTGGCGTGAAAGTTCGGGAATCCGCCAACGCTTCCAGCACAGCCCCGGGAATATACGACAAATATTTG
>JBDTOW010000583.1:0-3944 GCA_039933075.1 Verrucomicrobiota bacterium
TGACACTCGCGCACGCGGTTTTTGCCAATCGGGGGATCAGGCTGTGCGGTGCCTTTGAACGGACCCAGGCTCAGCATATGCCTTCCGCCCGTTCCGCCGTAGAATCCCATGCGATAAAGATCCAGCGTGAAGGGAGAGGCCGGATTGGTGCTGACGAAAAAACTGATTTCATTGCCCGCGCGAACACTCGTTCGCGAGCAATATCCCTCGATCCATGGACAACGGTACTTGGTTTTCGGATCGATGCGCGTTTTTTGCAACAGCCAATCACGTGTGCCCGGCTTCTCGTTCTCGCGACGTACTGAATCCCGGCGGGGTGATGCGCCGCCATTATTGTCAGCGGATAGTGATCGGACCGAAGAACAACCCGCTAAGGTCGCGGTCACGCCGAGGCCGACCATTCCGCTAATGAGGTGTCTGCGAGTCATGCCCGGCTGGTCGCTGCGAGATTTGGCAGCTTTCCCAAGGCGGTTTTTGTCAGGTCTCATACGAATCATCACTTCAAGTTCGCCGTGTGCTCCTGTATCCAGGCTAAATCCACATTGCGGGGAGAGGCGGTATCGTGCGGCACTTTCTGGCCAAGCGGCGCCGTCTTAAAGGTGCGGGAATCCCGCCAGCGATGGGTCTCGGTGTGTCCATCGGCAAATGAGAGAACTCCCGAGCGATTGTGATAGGTCGCCGGGTAATGGAAAAAGCTGTCAGCCGCGAACCCAGGCATCAACACGATGAAGGCCGGCGTGCAAAGATTTTGCGGGTTGACATCCTGGAGCAGGAAGGTGTTCGCGGGCGAACCGACAAAGTCGGCCGTCCTTTTGAGTGCGCGGTACCGGGGTGAAATACGGTTGGCGATCGAGGGCGAAGTTCCCAGGTAGCTGTTCAAAGCGTAACTGCGAACCTGGAGGACGGGTTTCCGTGGGTTCCGCAAAAAAGAGGTCCGATCGGAGGGACATTTATAGGTGGCGCGCGTTTTCAAATACGAAGCGAACGCGGCGTACCTTGGGTCCAGGAGATAGATCTCATTGGTAAATGCCGGCAGGAAATTGTGGTAGTCGCCGAGAACCCAAAGGGTGTTCTTCTCGTTGTCGCCAGGCGACTTTGCGCCGTTGGAAACCATCGCGTCGTTGTTGTCTCCGGCGTACATGATCCAGGTGAGCGCCAATTGCCGCTGGTTATTCACGCACTGGATGCGCTGCCCCTGTGCCTTCGCTTTGGCCAGCGTGGGCAACAACAGGGAAGCAAGAATGGCGATGATGGCAATCACCACCAAAGGTTCAATCAGGGTAAATCCCTCCTCCAAGCGCATTCCCGCCGAGTTTCGCATAACTCCTTATACAAAATTTCGTGCGACTGCGCACGATCTCATTTCTGATTTTTATCGGTCGAGCACGTCCAGCAGTAACAAGCCAGACGCGTCGAAGTGCCCACTAACTTCCTCCGGAGCCAGGGCACGATTGTACAACCCAACTTCGTCGATCTTGCCTTCGAGGTTGGCGAGATTGTCACTGCTCCCGCCGATAAAAATCCGTTCAACCTCGTGCGAATACCCAAACTCTGCTTCGCCCGAGATCTCGGGTTCGATGTTGCCGTTCAAGTATGCTCTGACCTTTTTGCCGTCGCGAACCAGCACGACGTGGTTCCAGGTTCGCTCCTTGATCGCCGTCCTTCCCGTCAAAATCTTGGTCAATCGATTGCCGTTGAAAAAAAGAAGACGACCGGGTACGTCGTTCGTACCGCCGATGGCCAGGTGATCGCCCGAGGCGCTCGTCTTTCCGTCTGGTCCGCGCGAGAACAGATACCCGGTGACCCAGCGGGTATGGTTCGGAAAGCCATTCCAAAACCAAAACTCGACGCTGTAAGTTTTGCCCAGACGTTTGATTTCTCGATAAACCCTGCCCCCGGCGAAATGGGGACAGCGGTTGACTGTTGCTTCACCCGAGAATGCCGGCGATGCAGGCCCGGCGAGATAAAACGCGATGCCATCTTCATAGGTCGCATCGTGGCTCTGGCCGCTTTCATCGTGCGCGACTGGTCCGTTGAATTCATTCAACCGCCAATAGGCGACCGGTTTGGAAGCCAGCACCGATCTTGCGTACGATCCGTGTGGGTCCTCCAGCCTTCGTCGTGGTTTGCCAGAGACTTGTTCAAGCAGAGCGAGCACGGTCTTGACGATCCGTGGTCCGGCTTGCGGTTCCAGCCCGGCGGTTCGCGCCGGCCAGGTTGTGTATCCGCCGAGTTTGTGTTGCTCCGGAGGAGGTATGTAACCCTCGGCGCCGTTGGCGAGTTCAATGTTGAAGGTTGGTTGCAGCGGGCTTTGCGCTTTGATTTTCAAGCCGGTAATCGCGAAGACTTCGTTCGGAATGGCCGCGATGCCCAGTTCCCCGATGCGCAACGCCTGGATCTTCAGCTCGGTCTTTTGCTTTTCGTGAAGGTAAATCTGCTCGAGCGCATAAACTTCCGGCAATGTTTGCGGGAGCCGTCCGTTCAAACCATCGGCAATCTTCCTCGCCCAGTTCAGACGCTCTTCGGTGGGCACGCGATAGGCAAGCGTCAACTTCGCTTCGCGCATCGCGAGCGGCACCCAGTCGTGGTATGTGATCCGCTCATAAGACTCGTGAGCGATCCGCGCGATAGCTTCGGCGTAGGCGTCGTAGCCGATGTCTGTCTTCGGCTGACTGTAGTCCATCCACATCAGATCGCCGCTGGTGCCTTGCGACATGATCCCGACAAACGGCGGCTCTGCATCTCCGGCGCCGACCAGCTTTCCAATCTTGTCGGCGAACCGGCCGTAATAGTCCGCCGAGAGCAGTGGCGAATCATAATAGTGCATCGAGTAGTTCGCCAGCAGCGCGATGGGCCGGCCCCTGGACGATTGCACCGACAGAATCGACAGCCCGGAATCGACCGGCCCGGAAGGTCCAATGGCATCCGGATTCTGGTAACCTGGATGCATATTGGCGCGAAGGGTTCGTTCGCCGAACGGGTCGGCGCCAATTTTGTCAGAGCGAAAAATCCAGCGACGATTGTGGGTGTGTTCCAGGTCATTGGTTACCGTCCAGCCAATCCGGGCCGGCGCTAGGTTCTTCGCAGCGCGCTCGATGCCTTCCGCGATGCGGCCCGGAAGGAATTTGACATAGACCGGATCGGCGCGGCTGCCCAGGCAACCCATCGCCGACGGCGCCGAATGCGTGTGCGTGGCGGAGATGAGTATGTGGTCGGCAGCGATTCCGGTCGAGCGCCAGGCCAGGTCCTTGGCTTGATCCAACAAGTCGCGCGGCATCATGCAAGTGTCCACGACCGCGATGGCAAGGCGGGTCGTGCCATCGTCGAGCACAAGGCAGCGAGCGCGGAGCGGATCGTGAGCGCGATTGGCATTGCGCTCGGTGAACATCGCGTTGACGATGACGGGAAAATTGGTCGGCGTGATGTCGCTCACGCCCGCGCCCGCTCGGAACTGTTTCTTGGCAATGGCTGCGCCGGTGTGGCAAGCCAGTGCAGAGGCGAAAATCGCCAGCAGCAGAAGCCGGTCAATCAAGCGGGTAAGCGTCCTCCATTCACGTTTCAACTTGTGCGATTTCATATTCGGCAGGTCTTGGGTTTACCGGAATTCTTTGTCAGTCTGCTCTGCTGACTGGAGCGCTGCAAGCGTTGTCCGGTCGCGAACTGGCAAAGGATCCACGGCTTTGCTGCTGCCTCATCTTAGCGCCTGAAGAAAGGCAATCAGGTCGGACAGTTCCTGCCGGCTCAACTGAACGTCCAGTCCTTCAGGCATGATCGAGATGGTGCCTTGCTGGAGTTCCTTGAGCGCGGAGCGGAGGATGCGCTCTTCGCTGCTCGCGCTGCTAACGAGGTAAATCGCTTCAGCGGTCTCGCGGCCGATGATACCGGAGTGAACTTCGCCGTCGCCAGTGGTGGCTTGGTACGGTTCGAACCCGCGAGCAAAGCTC
>JBDTOW010000584.1:0-3940 GCA_039933075.1 Verrucomicrobiota bacterium
CAAACACGCGCGGCCGGGATTCAGGGAGCTGTCGCGCTGGAATGGTCCCCCTGCGCGATCCGTTCGGCGATTTGCTGCCACAGCGCCGGCGGCACTTGAACACGGCTCCATGGACAAGAACGCTGCGGGGGACGGGAAATCCATCTCGCCACATTTTGGCCATCCTGAATCGTCTCTCCGGACAGTTCGCCAAACATCACCGTTTCGGGAACCTCGTTCAGCGTGCCATCCAGATTTTTCAAAGGGAAGACCTCGAGTAACCCATGCTGCCCATTGTCCAGGAACACATCCACAGCCAGCGTGTTTTTCTGAAGGACCTTGAAGTTCCAATCGTCGATGTTGATATTCATAAGTTTCCAAGCAGAGTGCGACGAAGCAATTTAACTTGTGATGTGATCAAGATCAACTTGCCGGATCATCACGAACGGATCTGGCCAGCGGAAATCGATCGATCCCAGCCATCGCGTTTCTCTGGACACTCGAAAGTCAACATCCGACAATGACCGTCATGTTGACGACCGCCCAACAGGAGGCCATCGCTGTCGACGGCGATGTCCTGGTCATGGCCGGCGCGGGCACGGGCAAGACTCACACGCTGGTTGAGCGATGCGTCGAGCGCCTTTTGTGCGGGAAATGCTCGCTCGAAGAGATTTTGGTCGTGACCTTCACCGAAGCTGCGGCGACGGAGATGCGGCACCGCATTCGCGCTCGATTGGAAGCGGAATCAAAAATTCGACCGGCCGACACCCACCTTGCCGAGCAGATCGCCTTGCTCGATACGGCGCATATCTCCACGCTTCACAGCTTTTGCCTGCAATTGGTCCGGCGCAATTTTCATGTGCTTGGAATCGACCCGCAAATCGTTGTATTGGACGAAGGCGAAGCCAGATTGCTCGCGGATGAAGCGCTTGGGGAAGTCCTGCGAGAGCACTATGCGGCCAGGCCCGGCTTTTCCACTGACGTGTTGAATTTGATTCAGCAATACGGCCGCGGCTCGGAGCTGCCGGTTCGAAAGCTGATCTTGCGGCTGCATCATTACCTGCAGACATTGCCGGATCCCAAACACTGGTTGGAGGGGCAGTTGGCTATGTTCAACCAATCCGAGGCAAACCAGTGGCGGTCCTGGCTGCTCGAAGCCCTGCCGTCCTGGCGCAACTTGTGGCTTTCGGTTTTGCGGAATCAGCCCCGGGAAAACACGAAGGCTTTGGCTTGCGCATCGATCCTCTCAAATTTGACGAACCGTGAAACCCGCGAAAACGTCGCGGAAAGATTGCAGGAACTCGCGCAGATCGATGCTCAATGGCCCAAGAGAAAGCAGCCCCTCTATCGGAAGTTGCTGAAACCTTTTTTTGAGGAAGTCGAGTTTCTTCACTCCCTGGTCGCAAAAAGTGGAGCAAACGATCCGCTCATGGAGGACTGGAGTTGGGTGCGGTCCGAAATGATAACCTTGTTGCTCCTGGCCCAGGAATTTGGCGAGCACTTCGCCTCGGCCAAACGCGAGCTTGGCGTCGTCGATTTCCATGATTTGGAACAATTCGCCCTGCGCTTGCTTTGGAACGCGGAGACCGGCGGATCCACCGCGATCGCGCAGCAATGGCGGGGGAAACTCCGGTTTGTATTTGTGGACGAATATCAGGACATCAATTCGGCGCAGGATAAGATTATCGAGGCGCTCAGCCGCGACGGAGCCGCGGCCAACCGTTTTCTGGTCGGCGATGTGAAACAAAGCATTTACCGGTTTCGCTTGGCGGATCCCCGAATTTTTCAGAACTATGCCCGAGACTGGAGCCAGCCGGAGTCGCCGGCGCGGACCATCCCGTTGACCGACAACTATCGGAGTCGCGAGGGCATATTGAATTTTATTAACTCGCTCTTTTCATCGCTCATGCGCGAGGAAATGGGCGGCGTCCGCTACGATGAGGACGCCTGGCTCCGCTTCGGAGATTCGGAGGGACGGCTGCCATTTCGCGTTGCGGCCGGCGCTTCGCCAAAAGTAGAATTGCACCTGCGGCTGAAAGGAAAAGTTGACTCCCTGTCCAATGACGGGAACGAGGAAGAAAACGGTTCGTCGATGGGAACTGCCTTCGCCGATTTGGCCGAAGCGGAGAAAGAGGCCCGCCTCATAGGGCTGCGACTTCGTGAATTCAGGGAGCACAAATATACTGTTTGGGACGACAAGCTCAGGCAGTTTCGTCCTGCGGGCTGGCGCGATATGGTGGTCTTGTTGCGTTCGCCCGCCAACAAGGCCGAGAGTTTTGCCAAGGAGTTTTCGCGTCTTGGCATTCCGCTGCAAGTCTCGCGCGGCGGGTTTTATGACAGCACCGAGGTCACCGACCTGTTGAGTTTGCTGATCCTGTTGGACAATCCGATGCAAGACGTGCCTACCCTGGCGGTGCTCCGTTCGCCTTTCGTGGGGCTGTCCCTGGACGAGCTGGCCGCGGTCCGGCTGGCGGACGGGAAGGGAAATTTCTGGAAGGCAGTGCGAAGATTCCATCATGCGGAACGAAACCATCCTTCGTGGTCCAGAGTGCACCGGTTTCTTGAACACTATTCCCGGTGGCGGCGCCTGGCGCGCGAAGCGTCGCTGTCGCAGTGCCTGGAAACCGTGCTGAGCGAAACCCACTACGAGGCCTGGCTCCTCACGCAGGCGCGCGGAGACCAACGGCACGCCAACGTCCAGCGCCTGCTTATGCTAACGCGGCAGTTTGATCAATTTCGCCGCCATGGACTCCTGCGTTTTCTCAGGTTCATCGAGGCGCAGAGAGATGCGGCCATCGACGAGGAACCAGCCACGATCGAAGCCGAAGATGCCGTGCGTCTAATGAGCATTCATCAAAGCAAAGGTCTCGAATTTCCGGTTGTCGTAGTTGCGGATCTCGGCAAGGCCTTCAATTTCGTTGACCAGCGAGATGATATCATTCTCGATGAGAAGTACGGGCTTTGTCCGCAGGTCAAACCGCCAGAAACCGAGCAACGCTATCCGAGCCTGGCGCATTGGCTGGCGGCGCGGCGGCAGAAACAGGAAGCGCTCGGGGAAGAACTGCGTTTGTTGTATGTCGCGCTGACACGCGCTCGCGACGTGCTCGTCCTGGTTGGCAGCGTCGCTTCCAAAACTTTTCGGGAAAAGTGGCCGGAACAATTCGCTGAGGGTCTGAGCACCCAGCAATTGCTTTCGGCCCACTGTTACCTGGACTGGCTCGCTGGCTGGCTGGCAGAGGACAGCAGATCGGCGATGACTTCCGGTGAAGGCCAAACCGAACGGCTTAAGTGGAAAGTATATGATGACTCTCAGGATTCCCTTGCCCGGGCCAGCCGGACGGAATCGGAGTTCCAACCAGTCGCGGAGAAATCCGTTTCCGATCAAGTGACGTTAGCAGCGAACAAGGTGGATCCCCAGGCGATTGAGAACCTGAGGGAAACATTGCAGTGGGAATATCCATTCCAGGCAGCAACGCGTGAACCAGCCAAGACCTCTGTTTCCGCCCTGCGCCGCAGAGTACCTGCCGAAGCGGAGGAGGAAGCCCAAGTCGCAAAGTTTGCCGTCAGCCAATCCTCCTTCGCCCGGCACGATCCTGTTGCCGGGGCACTAACCGCCGTGGAGATTGGTACGGCGCATCACCGGTTCCTGCAGTTTTTTGATTTTACGAAACCAGCGGAGCGACACGTGTTTCTTGCCGAAGCCACAAGGTTGGAGAAGGCCAGAGTCTTATCGGCGGCGGAACGGGAAGCGCTTGATGTCCCGGCATTGTGCGCGTTCTGGAAGTCGGAGGTTGGCCAGCGTATCCGCGGACAGGCGGCGAATGTCCATCGCGAGCTCGAATTCACCGCGCGCTTCTCGCCAGAAGACTTGCGCGCAATTGAGCTTTATCCAAATGCTGGCGCGATGGGCGAAGAATTCGTTGTAGTGCAGGGAGTGGTCGATCTGGCCGTGATTTTACCG
>JBDTOW010000585.1:0-3939 GCA_039933075.1 Verrucomicrobiota bacterium
GGTCAGCCCCGCAACCGCGTCGCCGCATTGAACGCCAACGTCACCGCAAATTACGTCACTTCGTGGGATCCCAACGCCAATCGAGCGGTCTATGCTTTGGCGGTTGACGGCAACCAGATATATGTCGGTGGCGATTTTACCACCATCGGCGGCAAACCCCGAAGTCGCGGCGCCGCGCTGGATGTCGGGACCGGCCAGGCGAACAATTGGAATCCGAACGCGAACGGAATTGTCCGGTCATTCGCCTTCGGCACCAACATTGTGTATGTCGGGGGTGACTTTGTGAGCATCGGGGGGCGGACGCGCAATCGCATCGCGGCGCTGGACGCTACTCTCGGTCAGGCGGACGCTAATTGGGATCCCAACGCGAATGGGACCGTCTTCGCGCTGGCGGTTCTCGGCAACACGCTTTACACGGGCGGCCAATTCACCACCGTTGGCGGCCAGCCTCACCGCAATCTAGCGGCATTGGATAGGACAACCGGCACGACAACCTCGTGGGATCCTCAAGCCTCCTCTCTAAACGCGACCCGAGTTTCTTCCGTCCAGGTTATTGCCCTCGACGGAAACTCAGCCTGCATCGGCGGAGATTTTGTCAGCGTCGGTGGAACAACGCGCAACCGGATTGCCGCGCTCGATGCTCTTACCGGGGAACTCACTGCCTGGAATCCAAACGCTGATTCTACCGTCAAAGCACTGGCTCTTTCCAGAAACAAGGTTTACGCGGGCGGCAATTTCACCAACATCGCTGGAGCACCCCATCGGTGGGTCGCTGCTCTGGACGATTCCACCGGCCAAGCCGATCAATGGAATCCGGTCGTCTCTGGGGGAGGGGGAGTCAACGCCGGTGTTTTGGCCCTCGCTGTGTTCCGCAGTTCGGTTTATCTGGGAGGCACCTTTAATAACGTGGGTGGACAGACACGCAACAATCTCGCTGCCGCGGACACTGCCAGCGGGCTCGTGACGGCGTGGAACCCTAATGCAGGTGGAGCAGTTCAAACTCTGTTGCCGGGAACGAATTTGTTCTACGTCGGCGGAGATTTCACCTCGGTCGGCGGGATGCCCCGCAGTCGAATCGCCGCCCTGGACATCAATACCGGTGCGGTCACCGCCTGGAACCCGAATGCGGACAATAGCGTCAGAAAACTGTTGGCGATCGGTGACGCGATCTACGTCGGAGGATCATTTGGCAGGATTGGCGGCGAGTTGCGCAGCCGAATCGCCGCCCTGGACAGCATCACCGGCCAGGCCACCGTCTGGGATCCGAATGCGGCCGGCACGGGCCAAATTGCGGTCTTTGCCCTGGCGGGATCTGGCTCATTAATTTATTCCGGCGGGAGTTTCACCACACTGGGCGGGGAGTTCCGGAACCGGCTGGCTGCTCTGAATACACTTACAGGCGCGGCGAGTTCGTGGAATCCAAATGCGGATCAAATTGTCCGCGCGTTGGCCATTTCTCAAGACGCGGTTTTTGCGGGGGGCGACTTTACCGCCTTTGCCGGCCAGACAACCGGGTATTTCGCTGCTTTTTCTACTCAACCGGTATTCGATTCGAGCTCCGTTCACCGCCTGGCGGATGGACGCGTCAAGTTCAGCCTGACCGACGGCGGTGTCTCTGGAAACAGTCTGCTCATTCAGGTGTCCGGGGATCTCGCCAACTGGGTGACACTAAGCACCAATGTCGTGACTGGTAATCCGATCGATTTCACGGATACCCAGGGCGCAAATTCCCAACCTCGCTTTTATCGAGCCGTTGTGCAGCCCGCGCCATAGCGGTGGCAAGCAATTGGGCATCCATTGCTCGGGACAAGTGCCGTACTCACCCACGTCTGCCGTAATGGCCGTGCGGCTTGGAGATGCGAGGAGCATCCCTTCTCAGTATCTCCCTACTTACGCAAGCGGTAGAATTTGCTGCTCGACGCAGTGCTGACCGTGACAAAGTTCTGATCTGTTTTTAAATCAACGGTCACGAGCAAATTGACATCTGTCCAGCCACCAGGAAAGCTCGACGTGGATTCAAGTAAATAGCCAGTGGCACTGGCGGGCCAACTAATCCGCACATTGCCGCCGCTTTGGAGCGTAATGGCGAGAGACACGGGCTGTGGAGGAGTGATGCCGGTTGAATTGATTGAGATGTCATCGAGCAACAGCGTGTTGTCCCCCGTGGCAGTTTGCTCGAACTTCACTTCAGCATCCGGCCCGGTCGCGGTGAAGACAACGGTCTTTACTAGGTAACTGTCGTTTCCGCCAACCGCGGTCACGTTTTCGTCGATCAGCGTGAAGCTGTTGACATCAACCTGTAGATGCGGCGAATTGCCGCCCCGAGCGTTGACCGCAAAACTCAGGACATAGCTCTGTCCGGGCGTGAGGCCGCCAATGGTTTGGCTCAAGGAGGCGCCCTGGCCCTGGATGAACGCAACGTTGTCCTGATCCGGGTTGGTTCCATTGTCGGCAAATGGACCGCCCCCACTCAGGTTGACGCCAAACTGACCCGTCCCGGTCCAACCGGCAAGCGCTTGCGTCTGCAGATAACCGGGTGAAGGCACATCACCGCTGGCTTCGAAACTTGGGTTCTGAACAATCAGATTGCCGGCATCGCGCTGGACAATGCTGATTGCGTCCAGCACCACCGTAGCATCGCCCTGCGCCGTCGTGGCGATCTTGAGTTCGCCCGAGTTGATGCCGGGCGTGAACAGAACGTTGCGGAAATTGTAGGGCCTGGCGCCGCCGACCGGTCTCACATTCGAAACGGTGTCAAGGTCCGCATCGTTGAACTTGACTGTTGCATCGATCGTTCCGCCACAACGGCCGCGCGCATTGAAGTAATATTGAATCCAATATTGTTTGCCCGGTTCCAGGCCAGAGAGGTTTTGCGCGATGCTGCCAGTGCCCTGGATGAAACCGACGCGGCTGCGATCGGGAATCGTGCCATTATCCGCGAACGGACCGTTCGTCCCTTCGTTCACGCCGCCACCGCCGATTTTCGTCCACGCATCAATCTCGACGTAGTGCGGGTCGGTGGAATTGTAATTCAGCTCGAAACTTGGGTTTCGGACGAACCCAACCCGCGCGGAAATCTTCAACGGGTCGCCGACGCAGACGCCGAGATCGTTGGCCAGTTCCAGGGTGGCTCCGCCCTTGCCAACGATATCAACGTCAAACGACTGGGTAATCGGCCCGCCTTTGACAAAATTCAACGTGAGCACGCCATTGACCGCACCGGCGGGAGCAGCCAGCCCGGGATTGCGACTGATGACACGGACCGACGCGTCGTTTGTGGAGTTAAGGGACGCGGGGATCTTTACCGTGACGGTTGTCTTTTGACCAGGCGCACTGTTCACGTCCGCCGAGCCGAAGTTGACGCACGCTTGGGCAGTTAGCAACTCTGGTTGCAGTGGCAGGTTCGCTGAAGTCAGGAAATTGGAGTTACCGATAATAAAAAAGAAAAGGAAGGTAGCGGACTTCATGGCATTCTGGGCGGCGTAACAATTTGTTTCAAGGTCTCGGCGTTGGCAACGGCACCTGGCTCTTGTGCATCAGGTACGCGATGAGGTCGCGGGCTTGCTCCGGGGCCAGCGCTTCGAGCAAACCCTCCGGCATCAGCGACAGCGACGATTCCTGGACGCTTTGGATCTCGCCGCGCTCGAACGTGAGCGTTTCGGTCATCGTCTTCAACGTCAGCGTGCGATCCGTTTTAGCAGCAATGAGTCCATTGAGCACGCGTCCGTCTTTGAGATTCACGACGGACATGCGGAAGTCGGCGGTTACCACGGCGCTCGGATCGATGGTATTCTCCAGCAGGTAATCGAGGTTGTCACGGCCCGCTCCGGTTAGGTCCGGGCCGACCTTCCCTCCGTCGCCGTAAAGCGTGTGGCACGCCGCGCAGGCAGTGTTGAAAACCACACGGCCCTGGCTCTTGTCCGCTTGCGAAAGTGCAAT